>CAYXSB010000032.1:0-8995 GCA_964466865.1 uncultured Candidatus Saccharibacteria bacterium | reverse complement strand
ACGGGGATTGGCTCAATTGGCTAGAGCGCGTCGTTCGGGACGACGAGATTGCAGGTTCGAGTCCTGTATCCCCGATTTTTGGTAAACTAGAGAATATTAAAACTTGTCTATGTCCACAGCTTTAGTTACCGGCGTCTCCAAAGGCATCGGCCGTGCCATTACCGAAACCCTATTATCCCAAGGCTGGAAAGTTTACGGCATCTCCCGCAGCGACCCTCTATTACAAAATCCCAATTTCATCTGGATCGGCTTCGATCTCATGAATCTCAATGACTATCAGCAAGTATTCGACAAAGTCGCTGAAGACTTAGATCTATTGGTAAATAATGCGGGAATCGCGTACAAAGTTGCCTTAGAAAACTTGCTGACGTTGGACCTGGAGAAACAGTTCGCAATCAACGTCAAAGCTCCAATCTGGTTGATCAAGACCATGTTGCCAAAGCTGGGTCACAGCAAAATTATCAATATCACCTCTCTGGCGGCGAAAATGCCTTACCCCGGACTCTCAATTTACAGCGCCACCAAGGCGGCGCTCACCGCTTTCGACGAAGGCTTCGCTATGGAAACTCAAATTCCCATCGCCACGATTCTGCCGGGTAGCGTTGACTCGCCAGTGTTAAGAACAATTCTCAAACCTGATACGGACTTTTCCAAATTGTTGCAACCGCAGGACATCGCCAAAGCCATCTGGAAAGTTCTCGACGAAGGAATTCACAGCGGCGAGGAAGTCGCCGTGGTAAATAACTTCATTCAAGACGAAGCTGAAGGCCTCGGCCACAAAGTTCGAGTGCTGAACGTCGATAGCATGTAGTTTGAAGTTTGCCTCGCGCGCTTTTCGACGTGGATCCTTATTCAGAAAGCCGCAGGTGCCGATCCAATGTCGAAGGCGCTGCACGATGCAAACTTCAGGATTCGTTAAGATTTCTCCTGCATAATTCTTGCATGCAACTAGCTTCACCCAAACAATTACATCAAATAGAGCGTCCGCGGGAGAAACTCGCCGCTAAAGGCGCCGCTGCCCTAAGCAATGCTGAGCTACTGCAGATAATTATTGGCAGCGGCGGCAAGTACGCCAACGTGACCGTGATTGCTGACGCTGTGAATAGTCTGCTTTCCGACCAGACAATAGAAGTGAAGAGTTTATTGAAGATTCGGGGATTGAGCACTGCCAAAGCCGCCGCTATCCTTTCGGCGATTGAGCTCGGCAAGCGGGTAAACGACACATCGCAGCCGGTGATAACTTCTCCAGCTGACATTATTCCCTTAGTTTCAGAATATTCTCAGAAGAAACAGGAGCATTTGGTTGTATTCACGATTGATGGAGCCGGACATATACTCAACCGGCGACTTATTACTATTGGTACGCTCACCAACACACTGGTGCACCCCAGAGAAGTATTCGCCGATGCCGTCGGTGATCGCGCGGCTAGTGTGATCTTGGTGCACAATCATCCCTCTGGTGATCCATCGCCAAGCGTGGAAGATAAGCAAGTGACGAAGGTGTTAGCGCAAGTTGGTGAAATTCTCGGTATTAGTCTGCAAGATCATGTAATTATTGCCGGTAGCAGGTGGGTCAGTCTACGCCAGCTAGGACTGTTGTGATAATATTGGACGCTTAAGCAAATTTTTGAATATGAAATATAACAAGTTATCGTTAGTGATCCCGGTCTGGAACGAAGAGCGTACTTTAGAACAGTTATTGGCAAAAGTAGAAAGTCTAGATATTCCCCTGGCCAAAGAAATAATACTCGTCGATGACGGCTCGAGCGACAGCTCGCGCCAGATCCTGCAGAAGTATGCCGGTAACCCGATGTACAAGGTGCTGTTTAATGACCACAACATGGGCAAGAGCCAGACGGTGAAGCACGGCATCATCGCCTCTACAGGCGATCTGGTAGTGATTCAGGATGCTGACTTGGAGTATGAGCCAAAAGACTTGATTCAATTTGTTACAGAATTTGAAAACAGCCCGGTAGATGTGATTTATGGTAATCGCTTTGGATTAAGCAACAAAGTAGTGTATTGGCAGAATTGGTTTGGTAATACTTTACTAAGCATGGTTTCGGGATTGATTACGGGACTACGTTCTGGGATGTGGACTCGGGATATGGAAGTCTGTTACAAAATGGCCAAAGGCGATATCTATCGCGAGATTGGGGCTAAAATAACTTCCACTTCTCGATTTGGTTTGGAGCCGGAGCTGACAGCTTTGTTCTCCAAATACAAAGCTCAAGGCAAGCACCTGTTGTTCAAGCAGTTACCTGTAGCCTATTACCCTCGTACATTTGCTGAGGGCAAAAAGATGAGCGCTGTCAAAGATGGCTTGAAAGCCGGCTGGGAAATTACCAAGTACAACTTTTTGCGCGACTAGCTAGAGTTAAGTAGTGCTGCATTGCTCATTGTGGTCAAACCAGAGTCGTAGTGTATACTAATCCCGAGCACTCATTGAGGGCATTTATTTAAACTTTGTGACAACATTATGGATACTCCTACCACACAGACAAATACACATTCACCACTCATTACTGACATTGCTGACGCTGATGCGTTTGCTACAGAGGTGAAACAAGCTCCTGGCTACGTACTAGTCGACATGTGGGCTGATTGGTGTGGACCGTGCCATATGTTGGCACCACATTTGGATAAGGTGGCTACGAGGTTAGCCGGCAAGCTGAAAATAGTGAAAGTAGATACAGAAATCAATCAAAGCACCGCTATCGAATATCAGATACTTAGTTTGCCAACAATGTTGTTGTTCAAAGATGGTACGCCGGTAGCTCAAGCCGTAGGCTTTCGCCCAGAAGCATCGATTATGCAATGGTTAGAAGAGAAGGGCGTAGATATTTCCTAAATTAATTAATATAAATGGATAAACGCAAAGTCATTATTATCGGATCTGGTCCTGCAGGGTTGACCGCGGCATTGTATGCGGCGCGTGCTGGATTCCAACCGCTAGTCGTTGGCGGTTACATCTATGGTGGTCAGTTGATGAACACGACTAAAATCGAGAATTTCCCAGGCTTTCCTGACGGAATTGATGGCCCGGTGCTGATGCAGCAAATGATCGACCAAGCTAAAAAGTTCGGGGCTGATGTGCAGTTTACTGATGCTACCGGAGTAGATTTTTCTGGCCCAGTGAAAGTAGTCAAAACTGCTGAAGGTGAGTACTCTGCGAGCACCGTAATTTTGGCTACTGGTTCTACACCTAAACGTATCGGTATTCCCGGCGAAGATACTTACTACGGCCATGGCGTATCTACTTGTGCCACCTGTGATGGCGCTTTGTACAAAGGCAAAAAAGTAGCGGTGATAGGTGGTGGCGATAGCGCAATGGAGGAGGCTACATTCCTGACAGAGCATGCTAGTACTGTGTACATAGTTCACCGTCGCGCTGAACTGCGCGCTAGCAAGATTATGGCTGACAGAGCGTTGGCCAACCCTAAGATTGAGATGCTGTGGAACTGTGAAGCCAAAGAAGTACTAGCCACGGATGGTAGAGTTTCTCACCTTAAGTTGTTCAACAATGAAACTGGGAAAGATCAAGACCTGGAAGTGGACGGCATATTTTTGGCAATTGGACACACTCCGGTGACAGGATTCTTGACTGGGCAAATGAAACTGACAGAGCATGGTTATGTAGAGTCTGAAGACGGGGTGCATACTTCCGTGCCAGGCATATTTGTCGCTGGCGACGTCCAAGATCAGATTTATCGTCAGGCCGTAACCGCTGCAGGCGCAGGTTGCCAAGCGGCTTTGGAAGCCCAGCGTTACCTCCACAACTTGCCCGAAGACTACGAGTAGCATTGCCGATTGGCGAATTTAGCCTGATTACGTTAGAATACCTTTGTATTTGTTACCCAATATTCATGAATCCTACAATCAAAAAATTCATATTGTTCACCGTTGGCGCTGTATCCCTTACCAAAGAAAAGTTTGACGAATTCGTCGGACAGTTGGAAAAAGAAGGTGCCCTCAACAAAAATGAAGGTGAACAGTTAGTAAAAGATTTTATCCAAGAGAGCGACAAACGCACGCGTGAGTTTAGCGCTGCTGTGGATAAAGAAGTTCGTCGCGTGATGGCTGAGATGAACACGAAGCATGCTGAGCATACGCATGAGCATGGCGACATGCATAAATGTGAGGATTGCGGCAAAGACTGCGACTGCACTGACATGGAGAACTGCAAGTGTGATGATGATTGCAACTGCCAAGATTGCAACAAATCTGTCCAGACTGAAAGCAACTAAATTAAATGGCCAAGCAAAGAATTCTGACAGGTGACCGTCCAACTGGACCTCTACATTTAGGTCATTTTGTCGGGTCTTTGCAAAATCGCGTTAAGTTACAAGGCGATTACGAAACTTTCATCATGGTGGCCGATATTCAGGCCCTAACGGATAACTACGACAATCCGGAGAAAGTACGCAATAACGTTTACCAGGTGGTGCAAGATAATATCGCGGCGGGTGTTGATCCCGAGAAAGCAACATTCTTCATTCAGTCTATGATTCCCCAGATTGCAGAGTTGACGGTGCTATTTATGAATCTGGTATCTCACAATGAAGTTCTCAAAAATCCTACGGTAAAAACTGAGATCGGGCAGAAGGGCTTTGAAGAACGCGTGCCGTTTGGTTTTGTGGCCTATCCAGTGAGTCAGGCCGCAGATATACATGTGGTTCGCGCAAACTTAGTTCCGGTTGGCCGTGATCAGGCGCCGATGTTGGAACTGGCAGACAAGATCGGAGAGCGATTTAACCGTATCTACAAAGCTGAAGTTTTCAACAAAGTTCAACCTAAATTCGGTGACATTGGTACTCTTGTTGGTCTCGATGGCAATGCCAAAATGAGCAAGTCGCTGAACAACGCTATTTACCTGTTAGATTCCCCAGAAGAAGTACAAAAGAAAGTAACGAGCATGATGACTGACCCGAAACGCATTCATGCGACTGATCCTGGCACTGTGGAGGGGAATCCTGTATTCATCTATCACGACGCTTTCAATCCCGATACTGCTGAAGTTGAGGATTTAAAGCAACGTTACCGCGAAGGCAAGGTAGGTGATGTGGAAGTGAAGCAGAAGCTAGAGAAAGCCTTAAATAATTTCCTAGAGCCTATCCGTGAACGTCGCGAGAAATATCCGATCGAAAAAGTAAAAGAGATCGTAGCTGCCGGTACGAAACATACTTTGGAAGAAGCTGCCAAAACTATGGAGCTTGTACGCGAGGCGATAAAGATTAATTATTGAGCATGAAACTCATTTCTGTTTCTGAACTTCCTGAAATAGCAACTTCCCATACTGAGAGTGCCGTTACTAAGAAAGTATTGATTCCTCACGATGAGATTCCCCAATTGACCAATTTAAGCTTTGGTAAATTTCCGGCTGGCCAGACAGTGGCGGAACACTCGCATACAACTATGTTTGAAGTGTTCTATGTAGTCTCTGGAGAATTGCAGTTCACAGTTAACGGAGAGACTATAAAGGTAACTACTGGTAATGCCGTTGAAATCGCGCCTGGAGAAGCTCACTCTGTGACAAACGCAACTGAGCAGGAAGCTACGACCTTATACTTTGGAATTGCTACTGACTAAACTCCCACTTTCGTAAATGCTGCGTCGTCAGCATAGTTCACCTGCTGGTTTGCCGGCACTACTTGGTAGACTAAGTGCGTACCTGCTTGATCCCAGAAATACACCACTTGACTGCCATCAGTCGCTGCATCACGCACACTCATCTCTTTCACCGTGTTTCCATCCAAGTTATAAACCCGCAGAATTATCGGTAGTTGGTCGATAGTGAGACTTTGAGATGCATAGTAAGTTTTGTCATCAGTTTTGAATACCCGGGCGATGAATAGATTACGGCCAGGAGCGAACTTCACCGGGAACATGATGGTATTGCCTTCTATTTGCATGGAAGCAAATGTGCCCTTGATATCGTTAAACACTTCGCCAGTGGCTGAATAAACCACTACATGTGTGTCGGTGGTGTCTTGTCCCTTGTACACTGCTAACGCAAAATAATTATCATCGGCTGTCCAGGAAATCGCCTGTCCTTCATCACCAGAGTAGTCGAAGGCCGGGGTCAGTTTGGCCTGAGCATCGTCAGGCAGGTTGACTAAGGTCAGGGCATTAGTATTGGAGATTACTAACTTCTGGCGGTTATTCGATAAACCATAACTGCGTATGCCGTTGTAGTGACGCACATTTCCGATAGAGCTAGTCAGCGTCAGGTCAACATTGGTACTCGAACCATTGCTAGGTGACACTAATGAAATATCCCAAGTAGCCTGATCGATTGTGCCGCCAGCAGGCTGAATGTTTGCTTGCTGCAGATAGCTGGCGAACAACACAGTTACTAATACTAAAATCGTTACGATAGTTACGAACACTAATACAAACACTTGCTCGCGACGGCCACGAAAAAATCGTTCTTTCTGGGCTAAAGGAGAAAATTCTTCTGCTGGTACAGCTTCCATATTTATGAATTAATCACATAAATCTATCATGGTTAGAGAAATGCGGCAAACGGAAGGGATTGTCCAAGGAGACCAAGTGGACCAATCTGACCACATGATTCTACTGGTCAACTTCATCTACTTGGTCTGCTCGTTTGTCGCTGTTTAATGTATAATCCTGTCATGGAAAACCTTACTATTGAACAAAGATTACAGTTAGTAAACGAAGTCGGTGAAGAAGTGGTAACTGAGGAAGAGCTGCGTAAACTTTTGGAAGATGGCACAGATCTAGTTGCTTACGATGGCTTTGAGCCTTCCGGACAAATGCATATCGCCCAAGGAATCTTGCGTGCGATTAACGTCAACAAAATGACGGCGGCTGGGTTCACATTCAAAATGTGGGTGGCGGACTGGTTTGCCTATTTGAATAATAAAATGGGTGGAGACATGGAAAAGATCCACCAAACTGGAGAATACTTTGTAGAAGTATGGAAAGCTGCAGGCATGGATCTGGAGAATGTCATGTTTATGTGGACTAGCGACTTTGTGAAAAAGCCAGAGTACTGGGAGCTGGTAATGAAAGTTGCCCGAACTACCACCTTGAATAGAGTTTTGCGCACGACCCAGATTATGGGACGTTCTGAAAAAGACGAATTGAGTGCAGCTCAGATTCTCTATCCATGCATGCAAACTGCAGATATTTTTATGTTGGGAGCGCGTGTGGCGCAGCTAGGTATGGACCAACGCAAAGTAAATATGTTGGCCAGGCAAGTTGGCGAAGAGCTTGGCTACTGGAAACCAATTTCCGTAAGTCATCACATGCTGATGGGTCTTGGTCAGCCCACTGCCACTGAAGGCGCAGATGCGGCAGATCGCGCAATTGCCCTAAAAATGTCTAAGTCTCTTCCTGATACTTCGATATTCATGACTGACTCTCGCGAAGACATTCAGCGCAAGATCAGTAAAGCATGGTGTCCTGAAGGCGAGATTGCGGAAAATCCGATTCTCGATTACTGCAAACACATTATCTTCGAGGCTCATTACTTGAAAGGCAGAGAAGATTTCTTGGCTAATGGCTTTGAAGTGAAACGTCCAGAGAAGTTTGGTGGCGATGTCATCTACAAGACGTACGCAGAGCTGGAAGCGGCTTTCGCCAGTAAAGAATTATTCCCCTTAGACTTAAAGAATGCTGTGGTGGAATACATCGATCAGCTGTTGCAACCGGTGCGTGAACACTTCCAAACCAATGACCAAGCTAAAGGCTTATTGTCAGAAGTGCAAAGTTTTCAAATTACTAGATAATCGTATCTAGACTTCGTGAGGTATAATTCCCTATCAACCTGAAAGTTGTACGGCTTGTGAGGTTCACATGGCCAAGAAATTTCTCAAGTGCAGTGCTGTTGCTGGCTCCGGAGGCGTGCTTGCGAATGTTTACAAAGAGCACGGAACGATTTTTGCCGAAGTACTATACCCACATTATCTTCAAGGAGTGCTCATAGTAGCCGATGAGATGTATGTGAGGTTAGCAGGATTTCGTCGTATCTTTCATGCGCCCAAATCCACGCTGCAGTGTGTGAGGTTTGACCGCTTGACCCGTAAACAGCGTCGCCAGCACCTGAAGATCATTGAAGGCATGCAAGAGTTGCTGCCCGGGCAGATCGCCAAAGTGCGAACCATCTTTTACGGTAAAGTGGACCACCGCACTTAAATTCACGAGCCCTACATCGCGTCATGCGAAGTAGGGCCGTATTTGTTTGTGCTTAAGCCTGCATGTGGTTAGAATGTAAGCATGAAAGTATTTATCGGCTCTGACCACGGAGGATTTCATCTCAAGCAGCACATTCTTCAACAAGAACAAGCACTGGAGGAGAAATTACATACTGACATTGAGTTTATCGATGTCGGCGCGTTCGCGCTGAATCCTGACGATGACTATCCGCAGTACGCGTTTAGCCTGGGTGAACGCATGACCACAGATATGGACATTCCGGAGGATAAACTGGGAATTCTGATTTGTCGTTCAGGAAACGGCATGGCAATTGCTGCGAATAAGGTAAAAGGAATTCGGGCCGCGCTGTGTATTTCTCCCAAACACGCGCGTAAATCCCGCGAAGATGATCATGCCAATGTGTTGGTGCTGGATGCTGATTACTTGACGCAGGCTGAGCATTTACTGATTATCGAAGCATTTCTATTCTCACATGAGCAACCAGGCCGACATCAGCGGCGTGTTGATGAAATTACTAAGTACGAACAAGTGCATTTTAAGTCCTAATTATGATTGAGATTTCACCGGCTATTTTGACTGACAACCTAGAGACATTTTCTAAGCTTCTGGAGAATTACACCCAAGCGGGCTTTCGCAGTATTGATATCGATATTGCTGACGGCAAATTTGTGCCACATCAGACTTTGCCACTACTTGATGTGTTGGGTAAAGCCGCGGAGTATCCTGAGGTAGATTTCGGATGGCATTTAATGTTGGCGCAGCCACAGGCTGAGCTAGAAAGTGTATTGAAGTTCTTTGCTGGCACAGAGCG
>CAYXSB010000031.1:0-9053 GCA_964466865.1 uncultured Candidatus Saccharibacteria bacterium | reverse complement strand
GTACACTCTTTTCGTTCAAGACGCTCTTCCGATGTGTTAGGTTGCATAGTCATCACTCATGAGCAAACTGTGGTAACCGGTCTCACCAACAAAGTTCTGCCGTATTTTGCTAATAAAATTCTCATCAGCTGGCCTAGCTCCGCTAAGTTTTATCCGGCCACCAAAACTGTACTTACCGGTGACCCGTTACGTCCAGAAATATTCACCGTTAAAAGCAACAAGCTGGTCACTTACCCGCGCTTGCCTGTGATCTATGTCACTGGCGGCAATCAAGGTTCACACAAAATTAACCTGGCCCTGTTTGCCATTCTCCCCAAACTGCTAGAGCATGCGGTAGTAATCCACCAGACTGGAAGTTCTAGTGCCACTGGCGATATTCAGACAGCGCAAACTATGAAGTCCAGCCTGCAAGAAGATTTGCGTAAGCGTTATTTCCCACAGGCGTTTTTCTTTGCTGACGAAATCGGTGAAGTATTTGCCAAATCAGACTTGGTGATTGCTCGATCTGGAGCTAATACTACGTACGAATTGCTAGCCCTGCAAAAGCCAGCCATATTTATCCCGATTCCCTGGGTCACGCATAATGAACAGTATCTGAACGCCGCGTTAGCTGCAGAAACCGGACTAGCCACAATTCTCCCAGAGAAAGATCTAAATCCGAGATCTTTGCTAGTCACGATTGAATTGGCGTTGAAAACCTTGCAATCCGGCAGTGGATTTAATAGCCAGAGTCTGGACAATGCTCGTCAGTCGGCCAAGACTCTCATCGTCATGGATGCCGCTAAGCGCATTGGTGATGAAATCGTACATTTGTTAACATAAGCATCGTATGTTGTCGGCTATCTTCAAATTAATCAGTCCCAAGACTATCGTCGTCATAGTTATCTTTGTGTTACTAATCGGAGCTTACTACACGTGGCTGTCGCAATTTAGCATGGTGCATATTAATATCGGCGCCACCGACATTGCCTTACCTGTTCCTGTATTGGTCGAAAAGCTCGCGCGCAAGCCTTTACCTACTGATCCTACGTCTCCTGTGTTACCAACTTACGCCTTAGAAGTATTGACCCAGCAAAAAGACACATTAGTCGCTGACCGCCGTCAAAGTCGCATTGATAAAGTGGAGAAATTCTTTAGACAGTATGGCTCATCACTAGTAGGGTATGGTCACATCTTTGTAGACGAGGCTGAACAATGCGGAGGTGACTATCGGGTGTTGGTAGGAATTGCCGGATCTGAATCCGGCTTGGGCAGAGTCAATTATCTCAAATACAACCCTTTCGGCTATCTGGATCACGTCCAATATAGCAGCGAGGAAGAGGCCCTTACTATTCTCGCTTGCAAGATTTCGCAGCAGCACATTGCTAAGTGCGGCACAGACCTATGGTGCTTAGCGTATCGCTACGCCGGTCCTGGGGACGATCTTAATCTGTTTGTGAGCAAAGTATCGTACTTCTTCTCGCAAGTGAACTAGCTAGTCCCGAAGGGATCACTTAGTGACGAACATCGCCTGCCGTAATTCATCCTGAATACCTTTGTACAAGCAAAATGCATTTCCTTGCTCCATATCTATCAACATATACAGCAGTTTGTTAGACATCTGCGGATTCATAAAGTCGACGCTTACTTCCAAAGTCATCTGTCCTATGGACACAAATGGGGCAATGATTTGATAGTCTTTAATCTCTACCTGCTTCCACAAGTTTAGATCTGGCATCTCCTGCAAAGTATCATGAGGATCGACAGCCACGTTCAGTGGTACATGGGCAAAATCCTTGTGTAGGAACTTCTCTGCGACGGCAATAGCTTCGGTAGTATTAGACATAGTGTGCAAACTAATATATATCCGTAAAATAGTTGTAACGGGAGTTTTAATCTACACGAGATATAACCACAATGCAAGAGTGTTACGTATTTTACAGATAGAGTATTTGTGACTATACTAAGTTAATTTATTAAAGTAAGAATATGAACTATATCGCGTTTGATTCTCACGAAGGCGAAGCATTTCTCAAGGCCATTACCAAGCTACGCACTCCTCAAGAAGTAGGTGAATTCTTCAGTGACATGTTCACCCCAGCAGAAGCACGTACATTTATTTCCCGCTGGAAGGCAGTGCAGATGCTGTACGATGGAGTTCCATATGTAGAGATCCAGAAAGAAACCGGCCTCAGCTCCGCCACCATCGCCCGTGTCAGCCAGTCTTTGCAATACGGCACCGGCGGCTACAAGAAAGTATTGGATAGAATCGGCAAGAAAAAATAATGCTGCAGCTCAATCATGCTTTCCGCTTATTCGATAATAGCGGTCTAACTAGGGAAGCGCGCCTGGCAATTTTGCGAGAGAAGCTCCCCAGAATCCGTAACAGTGGTTATAGATACGTCCCTGATTGTCCAGAGTATCTTGAACTTTTCAACGAAGACACAGGCACGAAGACGCTAGTTCTTGGTGCTTTGCGCGAAGTTGGACTAGATTATCCAAAGTGTATCGAAGAGCTTCTGACAATTGATACTTTTCACCAAGCAATTCAGCAGCATGTCACTCAAGTTAAGCTCAGCCACGAGTTTGGTACACCAGGCAGTATACACACAGTACTCAACGATGATCCTATTGCCTGGGATGCCAATCCCCAGTTCGAGATCGTACTCCGGACGCAGCAGTATTGGCATAACTCACTAGGCGAGGTGGTCCAACTGCATCGGCCCCTTCCAAGCTATTACGAACACGCAGTTAGCCTCGCGCATGAAGTCTTGCATGTTTTATTAGTTACAGAGCTGGGTATCCCTTTAGATTTCTATGGTGGCTGGCACTATTACTTAGAGCAAGAAGTAGCTGTCACTTCGGAGTTATTCGCCCAGGAGAATTTCGACATAATTCTGCCGTATATACTCAGAGCCGTCGCCGCACAAGCACAGGAAGCGTAGACGAATTGCTTGTGCTACAATACCCGCAATAATGTTCACTACCAATGAAATCTCCAGCATAGACGAGTTGCTGGCAGAAGCCAAAAGCAGTCCGTTCAAATACGATTTGAACCGCATCAAAGCTGCTTACGAGTTTGCCAGTGCTTATCATGGCACGCAAGAGCGCAAATCTGGACAACCTTTCATCATTCACCCACTCACAGTTGCTGCCTACATGGTCCGTTTGGGACTAGACACGACTTCCGTAGAAGCCGCGCTCCTGCACGATACCGTTGAAGATACCAACACCAACCTTGAGGAAATTGACCGCAAATTTGGTACCGAAGTTGCCTTCATCGTCGATGGTTTGACCAACATGAAGCTATATACCGCGCAATTCCCTGATCATAATGAGGGAGTAGAGAACTTCCGCAAACTAATCCTGAAATCAACTGAAGATATCCGAATTATCCTGATCCGTCTGGCGGACAAACTGCACAACTTGCAGACAGTGCACTTCCTCAAACCCGAGAAACAGATTAACTTCGCCAAAAAGGTAAAGCTCATCTACGCCCCGCTGGCAGAATATATGGGACTGGGTTACTTTCAATCATTGCTGGAGAATAAGGCTTTTGAAATTCTCGAGCCAGAAACTTCGCAAGTCATCAACAGCAGTATTAATAACGTGCGCGAGAAATCTGAGCCGCTATTTCGTGACCTGCAAGCCGAAATCGCTGAGCTCTTAGCGAAATACAACATCTCTAATTACGAAATGACTGGTAGAGCTAAAGGTACATACAGCGCTTACAAAAAGATCAAACATAAGTACCTGCAGCCTGGGGAAAACGTTACCCCTGAAGCTATCAGCCAACTACACGATATTCTAGGAATCAGAATTATCACCGACACCGTAGAATCCTGCTACTTAATTCTGGGATTAATTCACTCACGTTGGAAATACGAATTTGAAGAATTTGATGACTACGTGACTACACCCAAGCCGAACGGTTATCGGTCTATTCACACAGTGATCGACTACGAAGGACAACCAGTGGAAATCCAGATTCGTACGGCAGAAATGCATGCGTACAATGAGTTTGGGCCAGCCAGTCACATCGCCTACAAATTACGCGGGAGTGCTCAAGCAGACACAAGTTACACCTGGACCAAAGATCTGGTGGAATGGCAAAACAAGGAAGTCACAGGGCAGAGCAATTATAAGATTCAAGCTTTCAGCGAAAGTATTTTCGTATTCACTCCCAAAGGTAAAGTCGTGCAGCTGGACAAGAATTCCGGGCCGCTAGATTTTGCGTTTCAGATTCACACCGACCTCGGTGCCCACTACCTGGGAGCCAAGGTAAATAATAAAATGGTGGCCATGAGCCACAAGCTAGAAACAGGTGACATTGTGGAAATCGTCGTCAGCAATCGCGATAACATCAACCGCGATTGGTTGAAATACGCGGAAATGACTTCTACCAAAGCCCGTATTCGCAAATGGTTGCGCGGACACAGCTTCATTGCTAGATAAGCTACAACGAATCCGTGGCTTCATCCCATACCATTTCCTCCAGGAACCATTCTAGGGAATCACTATCGAACCGCAGTTTGAACGCCGCAGAATCCGTAGATACCGAAAACATCCACACCGTATCCCGGCCATGACCAGCTTTCATTGTCAGGTGAATTTCTTTTACCTGGTAATAACGTTCCCGCCACTCGAATGACGTAACTGTCACCTTAAACGGCTCGAAGTAAGCCGAAACATTTATGCGTTCGTGGAGATGGTCGTACATAATTATTCATACAATTTATTTTTGCCAGTTTCGCGATATTCAGTGTGAGCTTTGGCATAATCACTGCCCACCGTGTATTTAGCTTCCAGCTTGGGTAATTTCTCCTCGAAATATTTCTCGATATCCACACCAGATTTTCTTGCCAGCTGGAACAGATAAAATATTACGTCGACAAATTCATAGCCCACCATACGTTTTTGATCTTCATCAAACTCCGGGAACTTGCTCTTCCACTGGTAATGCTCAGCTAGCTCCGAGATCTCAATGAACAACGAAGTGATTAACTGATTAGGATCATCATTACGCCAGCCACGTTTATCGGCAAACTCGCCAATGATCTTAGTAATTTCCGAGATAGATTTTGCTTTCATAGATGTAGCGTAATTAACCAACTATAGCGCAAGTTGAGGGGGAGTGTATAGAGTATATAGGAATTAAAAACGATTTCAGGGAGACACGCGTGTCTCCCTGAGGGTTTGTAGTTAAACCGCGGCAGTTTCTTCAACCGGTGGCTTAACAAGTTCGAAAATCAGATTTACCACAATCCCCAGGAATACGCCGGTAGCAATTGCCGGCCAGCCGTTGGGGAAAATACTCTGCAACAGTGGAATCGGCAAATAGCCAGTGCTAGAGCCCAACCCGACGATCAGGATGATCCCCATCAGGATGAGATTTCGCGGTGAGAACATATCCCTGTCCTGCATCTGCAATTTGATCACCGTCACACCCTGAGTGGCAATGGCACCGAACATGATGATCTCAATAGCACCAATCACCGGCCCGGGAATGGAAGTGAAGAACGCCGTCAAATGACCAGACAACGATAGCACCGCCACAATCACGCCAGCTCCGATAAACGGGAACCCACTGTAATTGTCAGTGAGCGCCGACACCGCATTGCCTTCGCCATATGAGGTCCCGCACATAGCGTTCAAGAACGCACAGATAAAGTCACCAATGGCAGCTAGGATCAAGTTCGCACCCTGATGTTGTTCTAGGTTTGGCTTGTCTGCATCTCGCCGCTCAGCGTATTGATCAACGTAGATGCCCTGCTGCACCAAATGTGCGATCATCTCGGGGATGACCGCCAGCGCCATACAGCCCATGGCGATCATATCGCCGAGACTTTCAGCGCTATTGAATGCAGGGAAGATGAAGGTAGGAGCCACGATAAGCTGTGCTTGGGATAACGGCGTAAAATCCACCATCCGCAGCAGTACCGACACCGCGTAGCCTACCACCACTGCCAGCAAGATCGGCAATTGCCCAACCAAACCTTTGCGCAGGTACACCGCCGCAAACATTGCCGCGCCTAGGGTAATTACCGTCACCACCAGGTTATTCATCTCGCCTTTTCCCAGAGCGCTGTTCACTGCCGTCCCGGCCAGGGACAAGCCGATCACAATCGCTGTGGGTCCAGTAATAACCGGAGGCAGAAACCGATGCAGTGCCTCGATACCAGCCTTCTTAACTACCAGGCCAGTTACCAATTCGATTACGGCAACTGCAAATACACCCGCAGATACCAGCGCAATATTGTGTGCGCTAGCAGGCTGTCCATACGTAACCTTGGTGATTGCCAACATTGCCGCAATGAAAGAGAATGACGCCCCGTAGAACAACGGGATAAATGTGCGCAGAGTCCAGCGTGACAGGACCGCTGCGACTACAGTCGCCAAGCCTGCGCCAAGTAAAGCATTAGGTACAGGAAGGCCGACGAGGAGAGGCACAAGTGCCGTTGCCGGCAAAGTTGCCACTACAAGCTGCAGACTTAGCGCCAGCATCTTGCCAAGTGGCATACGTTCGTTGGGCAGTGAGCCACGAAGAGGAAGTGAATGAATAGCCATGACGATATCCTTTCTACTGCAGAACTACATCTGCTTTTCGATTATCAAACATCGCATGCATCAATCTCGCCAAGCCAAAAAAAAAGAACGAAACCGTTCTTGTTAGTTAGCTGGGCAGCTAAATTTTGCTTTGAGATATGACTGCATACTGTATGGGAGTGTATACCCGGCATTCAGCGCTGTCAAATCGATCGCCTAAAGTCCCAAATAACAAACGTGACAAATGATTTACAAATTCCAGATTTGACCACATGCACACTGTTTGTGATTTGTAATTTGTAATTTATTTGGAGCTTGGTGCTTGTAATTTACCTTGACTCCCTAGTGTATAGGGTATATATTTCTTTTACACTTTTAATATACATTTATGACCAAGCATCTCACACCCAAGCAGAATCAAGTCTTAGAGGTAGTACAAAGTTATTTACAATCCAAAGGCTATGCGCCTTCTTTAGGAGAACTTCAACAGGAATTAGGCATCACTAGCAAACGCGGCGTCGTCCAGTATCTGGAGGCACTTGAGCACAAGGGCTATCTACTCAGGACCAGTGAGGCAAGGGGCTTGAGTTTACCTGCCGAGACTACTCAAGATTTTCTGCACATCCCGATCCTGGGCTACGCCAACGCCGGTAAACCGTTGGTATACAGCGACCCCGACCTACGTGGAAAGTTACAAATAGAAAAGAGCTTAGTCCCAGCCGGACATGACACATTTGCCGTCATCATCAAAGGTGACTCCATGAATCAGAAAGCTGTCGGCGGCATGACTCTGAATGATGGTTACTATGCCGTGATCGATCCTGATCAAGACCTCACCGAAGGTGATGCTGGTCTATTCATTATCGACGCTTGCGCTACTATCAAGAACTTTCATAAAGAAGCCAGCCAAGTCGTACTGTATCCACAGTCATCCAATCCCATGCACCGTCCCATCTACCTCAGCCCACAGCATGACAACTTTATCAACGGCAAAGTAGTCGCAGTCTTAAGCAATCCTGTGTGAGCTAGCTAGTCTTAGGTTGGTCGACATGTGTGTTAAAGGGTTCCCGTTGGATCTTTGATCCAGGGGAAGAACACACATGTCGACCAACCTAGTTACTCTAAACACATGCAAACTAATTCTCAGCGCACAATTCTCCACCTCGACATGAACGCCTTCTTTGCCTCCGTCGAGCAAACCGCCAATCCATTCATCCGTTATAAACCCATCGGTGTCGGCTCAGCTAAGAGTTACGCCGGAGCAGCGCTGCTAGCCATTTCTTACGAAGCCAAAGCCAGAGGCGTGAAGAAATTTATGCGCTATTACGAAGCCAAAGGCGTATGCCCGGAGCTAATCGCTGTGCCATTTGACCCCTTGAAATACTACTCCGTCAACCGTCAGATCATGAACATTCTCCGCGAGTACACGCCGCAAATGGAAGTTTACAGCATCGACGAAGCATTTCTGGACCTCACCGACGTATTACATTTACACAAGAAGTCAGCCGTAGAAATTGCCCAGGAAATTAAACAACGCATCCGCGACGAAGTCGGCTGCAAACTTACCAGCTCCGTTGGTATCGCTCCCAATAAACTCTTGGCCAAAGTCGGCTCCGACTGGAAGAAACCGGATGGACTCACAGTAATCAACTGGGATAACAGATTTGAATATCTAGACAATCTAGAAATTGGCGACATCTGGGGAATTGGTTTCCGCGGCACTGCAAAGCTAACCGAATTGGGAATTAAATCTACAGCTGACATCCGCAAACTCTCGGATGCTAACCTGCACGATCTCGTCGGCACTTATTACACGCGCCTGCGCATGATCGCTAACGGCGAACATTTCGATCAGGTCAATCCGCACCGAGCAGAGAAGGCCGCCAAATCCATGCAGCACGCCCATACTTTATCCAGTGCCACCAACAATCGCGAAGAACTGAAGACAGTGATCCGTAAAATGTCTGAACGCCTGGCTGTGCGTCTACGCCGCCATCACCAGACATCCAGCGTCGTATACTTGGGATTACGCCCAGAGAAAGTGAAAACTTACGGGTGGGGCAGCTTACCCAGCTTTCACGGATTTGAGGCGATCGGTATCGGCACTACTAACGGCAGGCAAATATATGAAGCTGCCTGTCGCGTGTTCGACAGTCTGGACCTCGGTAGCACCAAGATTAGGCTGGTAGCTGTAGGTGTCAGTAGCTTGCAATCGACAGAAGCACTAGTGTTCGACATCTTTCAAAACCCACAGCTCAATGCTTTGGACAGCGCTGTCGACGATATTAACCGAGCTTATGGAGAATTTACCGTCCGCTCGGCAGACATTGTGTACCAATATGCTAAAGAGTCAGAGCTACACGTCGTCCGCGAAGATATGACATTTCATCCGTCGGGCGGATACGTTTAAATTCTGTACCCTGGAACCAGCATTCGTGGTCGTACTCTATTAGGTACCTGATGCACAATGCCCGCACGTCTGGCAAACATTAACGGTGCAAATCTCGCTTGGTATAACCACCAAGCTA
>CAYXSB010000030.1:0-9075 GCA_964466865.1 uncultured Candidatus Saccharibacteria bacterium | reverse complement strand
GATCGTCCTTGGTAAGCTCGCCAGCAGGCAAACTCAGAGCATCGTAAGCTGTTTGCAGGGAATGCAAAGGGGTAGTATTAGTACCAAAACTATCACTGACAACAATCTTGTCCGCACTTGTATTGTTCATGTTTATGAATGTAATCTCTCCATAATAACGGCCTTTCCTAGTAGCTGTAAACTCTCAAACAATGGCGGCGAGAACGGTGCGCCAACTATAGCTATACGCAAGATCATAAACACATCACCATGCTTGGCTTGATGCTTATCACCGATTGCCCGCATCCCCATCTCCCAGTCTTCGTGTTTCCATTGCGTGCTGTCTTCGTCCAAGCCGGACATAAATTGCTGAATGTCTGTTTGTATACTTTCCCGAGTCGCGGTTACCCGCTCCAGTTGGGGGATATTCCAGTCAATATCTGTGGGGGCAATGTAGAAGAACTTCAATAAATCGATCAATTCCTCCAAAGTTTTGGCTCGCTCTTTGACCAAGGTCAACTTAGAAATGAAATTCCCCACTTGCATATCAGTCTTGATGTGCGGTGCCAACATAATTGCCTGCCTGTCGTCAGACAGGTCCTCAGCGTATTGCTCCAGCCATTCTACAAGTCTAGTAGCTAGCTGCTCATCTTGCATACCAGCAATGTACTTCTGATTGAACCACGTGAGCTTTTCACGATTAAACACCGGGTTGCTGCGGTTCAAATCTTTGGGATCAAACAAGCTGACAAATTCTGTTAGGGAGAATAATTCTCGTTCTTCTTGACCGTGCACTCGCTCCTCAGGAGAAGACCAGCCCAGCAGCATTAAGAAATTTAGAATTGCTTCCGGCAAGTAGCCGTTTACCAGAAAATCTCTGGCGGCCACGGTACCTTTGCGCTTGGATAGCTTACCACCTTCGTCAGGGTCAAGAATCGCTGTGAGGTGGAATATTTCTGGCAAGGTCCAGCCAAAAGCTTCGTACAGCAGCACATGCTTAGGCGTACTCGGCAGCCATTCAGCGGCACGAAATACGTGACTAATTTCCATTAAGTGATCATCTATGACTACGGCCAAGTGATAAGTTGGGTAACCATCAGTTTTCATCAACACGCCTTCATCCACATCATCTGTGTTGAATTTCATTTTGCCTTGGACGCCATCGGTATACTCAATCACGCGATTCTCCGGCAGCTTTTGGCGAATTACATATGGCATTCCTTGCGCAATCATTTCTCTAGACTTGGCTAAGTCCTGATCGCGGTAAGGCGAGCGGAACATTTTGTGTGTGCCTTTGTTTTGTGTCTTGATATCATTACTTTCTTCCTCAGTCAAAAAACAATAATACGCAGCGCCTTTCTCCACCAATTCTTCGGCATATTTCTTGTATAGTTCCAGACGTTCAGACTGAATGTAAGGTCCGAATTCTCCGCCATGACGAATACTTTCGTCCGGTTCAATCCCGTATGCCGCAAGCATATCCAAGATCATATCTGTAGCGCCTTCGACATAGCGTTTCTGGTCGGTATCTTCAATTCTTAAGATAAACTGACCGTGTAATTTGTGCGCCAAGGCGTAACAATACAAAGCGGTGCGAATACCGCCAATGTGCAAGAAACCGGTAGGACTAGGTGCAAATCGTGTACGAACAGTCATTTTCGGGGAATATAAACAAGGAATTGTAGCAGAAGAAAAGTAATCCCGCCCGCAGTAGCGGACGGGATCCCGGTCAGGTACCACCATCATTTCCAAATCATAGGTCCCAATCCCAGCCTCCCAGCCAGGCAACTGCCTGTTGCCGAGAGGCGCGTGCATTATCGATAGTGAACAGACGATTGGGCGTTTGTCCTTCCTCCTGGATGGAGTCAATGCGATTGTTGATCGTCCTTCCTCCACTTGTCTCGCCGCTCAAGGTATGGATACTTACGGTAAATGTCATATACCGTCCGTATTGAAACACCATCCCGAGGGCAAGTCTGGGTTTGTCAGAGCGAATCAGCACTACCAACGAAGTGTAATTCTTCTTGGTTGCAAAGCTAACAACTCTCTGGCCCTTAGCCAGCAACTCACACGTCTGTCTCACAGTGTAAGTACGCCTTGTCATAACCACCTCCTGACTACGGATTTCGTGTATCTTACCACATGAAAGTGTACCAACAAGGACTTGTGATAAAATCGCCGTAATTAACCTAAATCTATGGTCGATATAATTAAGCCCCCGTTCGAAGAAGTTTCAGATTACGGAGAATATGACGACAGCGAAGAAGATGCTTTGACTGCAGGCGAAGATGCCTACGACACAAGTAATGATTACGAGGAACGCATCCGAGTAGTAGAGAGCTTAGTTCTAGAGTACTTCAGGATTTATCCCCATGAAATATTTCTCACCGAAGAAGAAGCTCTAAAAGTCCAGCTAGGAATGCATCCTACTCCTGGTGCCTTTGGGCAATTTCTCATGGACAAATACTTCACACCAGAAGCTATGGTCTCCACTTTGCAAATGAATATTAATAGTATTGTGGCAGTATTCTGGAGAGTGGCCGCAGAGCAGAAATTGGTTGCCAGTCCGGAAATAGAAGATGAACCAAAAACATTGAGAGATTTCCCGCCAGCCACACTAGGCAGATGTCGTACCGGTATTGCGAATAAATTCGTCTCCATGCGTAAAGCGGGGGATGCACCTATTCAGATATCTACCGTGGATTTTACCAGAGTGTCCAGCGGAGACTTCACTGTAGAGTTACCTCCAATTTTAAATATGCTCCTTCAAACTACCGCTAGGAAGCTAGCTGGTCATATAGACTTTGCGCGGCAATTAATCTGGGAAGAAGGCATCGGCAGAGGTGACTTACGTACAGATACTGTAAGCTACATCGCGCCAGAAGTTCCTCAGCCTGCTAGACCACGAATGGCTGTATCACGAGATCCGCACAATGAAGTTGCAGCTATCAGTAATATGATCAGTTACGCGATTCAAGGTTGGGCCAAACGTAGTAAAGTTTTCCCCAAGAACTTGGTAATCGACCTAACCGAAGCAGATTTCGAAAATTGGCAGCAGGGGAATTACAATGTCATGCCCATCCCCACATACATTGACCCCAAGCTCGAAGAGGCAATCATGCACCGTCGCGAACTAAGCGCGGAGGTTGTGAGATCATATTTCTGGGCGAGAATTAAGAAACTAGATCTACAAGTAAGACTGCAACCAAGCTACGACCTGGAAAGCTAAAGCGTTTGTAACGCTGAAGTTAGGGCAGCTAGCAACTTGCTTTTGGCATCAGGCATGGTGCCAGCAAACGTCCCACCGCCAGCATTGCGATGGCCTCCGCCTTGAAAGCCCGCACCACTGATCACTTTCGCCATCTCTACAGTTGGACCGTAATTGCGAGTTCGCCATACCATGTTGATGGAATCAGGTGTGATTTCCTTAAGGACTATCATATAGTCATAGCCTTCGACAGCACTAGCTACCGTATCTTTAAGAAAGAAGCCTTCAATCGATGGGTCGTTACCAGCGGCAATGGTTTTTTGAACTTCAGCATTTGGCACTTCCAGCAACATCAGTTTTAATGCTGGCAGATATTGCATATTTGCCAATGCCCAAGTCGTAAATTCTATTTCTGACTTAGGATAATTGGTGTTGGTAAATTTAAAATGATCCGCGCCCTCGCGAACGAGATTATCAGCAAACGCAAAGTCGCCACCATAGTAAATTCGAAACCTGATGGTATCCGCGATCATCGCCTTGTACATCCATTCCAATACAAACTCTGGCAATGGCCGCGCCACATCCGCAAACAAGTGGTTGTAAACAACCTGCGATGTGCACGAAGCCACCTCTAGTAGAGCGGTGTCGGGAATTTCACTAGCAATAATATCTGGCTCATGATGATCAATATTTATAATTCTGGACTTATCCAGCTTCGGCAGAACTTGCGCCCAATCTGGACCAAAGAATCTATCCCAATGAGAACCATCCTCAGTTACGATTAAATCAAAGCTGGAGAAATCAAATGTCACAGGATCGATCACTTCGATGTCACCCTGGCGGGAAAATTGCTGAAGGTTAGAATTCAGCGGGAATGACGATACCAGCTTTACCTGTTTACCCAACTGTTGGAAATACCATTCTAAAGTTAGGCCAGTGCCTAAGCTGTCAATATCTATCGGTGTAGATGCCATCACCAGAACTGTGTTCGCGTCCGCGATCAGTTTATGAATATTTGCCAGAACTGCTTGATTGTCTTTCATAATTGAAATTCTATCACCAAACCGCAGGCTTTGCTTTTGGTTAGTCTTAAGTCATAATATGTAAGCTAGCACCGTTTGCCCAAGCATATGCTTAACTATTTTATACCAACTGCCAGTAACAACTATCGCGCCAAGCTGCTAAGCACTCCCGTGCTTGTACTATTGGCTATTGGCATTTTCTTGTTTAATACCGTAGTTGGTGTCATCCCCGCTGACAAAGTACACGCGGAAATCTCCACTCAAGACCTCCTGACATTACACAATCAGCAGCGCCAGAATGCCGGTCTGCGACCACTAACCTTGAATACCATTTTGAGCAGTTCCGCGCAGGCAAAGGCTCAAGCTATGCTCGACTCCAACTGCTGGTCACATTATTGCCCGAATGGTAAGTCACCGTGGGATTTCTTCGTCGCCGCCGGTTATAACTACGAATACGCTGGAGAAAATCTAGCTGAAGGTTTCTTTAACGATCAAGATGCCATGGTGGCATGGATGAATAGTTCTACTCACCGCGAAAATATTTTGAAACCAGAATATACAGAAGTCGGATTTGGCATGGTAGTCGGTACATATCAGGGCAAAGCTAACAATATAATTATCGTCGTCCATTTCGGAAAGCCAGAGCCGGGTAGTGTGGCCGCCGTAACCACCGCCAACATCCCAGGCACCACTACCATTAATGTCCCTGTCAACACTTCGCAGTCCACTACACCAGGTAGAGTCATTGCCAGCAACACTAAAGCTGAAGTGAACAGCATATTTCTAGTGGTGCTAGCTGCGTTATTCGCACTGGACTTCATTATCCTCAGTCGCAGCGGGCTTACACGTAAAGAATTTAAAAGCCATTTACACTTTGCCGTATTCATAATTATCGGCCTGATCGCCTTAACTGGAATCATTAGCGGGCAAGTAGGAATTGGGTTATCATCAATTACATGAAACTTTCACAGAAGCTGTTCGGACAATCTTTGTTTTACGCAGTCACCATTGTATTGGGCATGACTTTGGCGCTATCAGAATTAGATCAGGGCCGTACAGCTAACTTCCTGAGATTTTCCGTAGTGGTATTGCTAGCATTTGTCATCGAACTGTATCTCAGCTGGACAGAGCGTAGTCGTCAGGTAAAGCAAACCCAAATTCCCCGATTCGATCGTATTTCCTATCAATCGCAACTGTTGCATCATGCGTTTCTCCCGGTAATCGCTTACTTATCTATACTGGGCTTCGCGTATTTCAACCGCCAATTTCATTTGCGCGTAACTATTCTCGGGCTGGCGTTTGTGGTGTTCACAATCTTGTTCATCAATATTCGTGCCTACTACGCTCATACTTTGAAAGTCCTGGAATCAACCCATTTCATTTACGATATCATCAAACTCGTTATCTTCTTCTGTGCCTGCGATACCTTGCTGAACATCAGTATCACTTATAATCTAGGCATTTTAGGTATTCTGGGGATCGCGTTTCTAAGTATTGGATTATTGCTGCTAATGCTGATTCGCTATAACCGGCTAGAATTGCTCGCATTACTATTGGTAATTGCGCTCAGTGCCATCATTGGTGGCTTAACGTTCTTTATGCTGAGCCAAGGAAGATTCAACGCCATGCAAATGGCATTCATCTCATTCTTGAGTTTCTATGTCAGCTCCGCCGCGTTGCATCATGAGATGGATCATGACTTAACCTGGACCATTTTGCTGGAATACGTGGCGATTTTGATAATCGCAATTTCGCTGGTGTACGGGATTAACGGATAAAGCATGACAAGTGCTAAAATCCACACATAAATAAGCATTTTAGCTAGCCTAAACCTATGAGACTCTTTATCGGCATATTTCCTCCCAAAGAATATCTGGATTACTTCCGAGATGTGATGCGGGAATTCGCCAAGGAAAAACGTAACTTAAAACCCATCAATATCGAGCAGGTGCATCTCACTTTGCGTTTTGTCGGTAACAAAGTAAGCTCTGGCAGCAAGAATGTCTTGGCCCAAGCACTTCTACAAAATGCTCATCAGTATCCTAAGCCAGTAATTCACATGGAAAGCTTAGACTTTGGATTTTCTTATCAAGACGACCCGAGAATCTTAATGGCCACCATTACTGCTAACCACGAACTCGACACATTGGTACATACCTTGCACAAACAAATTCGTGATATCAAACGTGAAGATACCATTCAGTGGAAAGAACGAAATGACGATAACTACCATATGTCAGTCGCCAGACTGAAAGAAGCTGCCACCAGAAGCACCGGACGCGATATCAAAGATATTCTCCATAGCATCACATTACCGCTACCTGTAGATTTCACTCCTGAGGAAATGTATCTCGTCGAAAGCCAAGTAGAGCGCAGTGGTCCTACCTACCGCAAACTGGAAAAGATAGAGCTGTAGAATTGATGAACTTGGTCTACGTGGTCTGTACGTTTGCCGGCTTCTACCTTATGCTATAGCTATGTCCAAAGACGATCGTAACACCGCCATCATCATCGCCGTAGTTTTAGTAGTATGCACTATTAGTTTAGTAGTGATCGGTGGCTATCTATGGCAGCTAATTTATCCGGGCCTCAAATCTACAACTAATTCCATTGGCTTGTTCGTAAAGATCAACACTACCAACTATAACTTCGCGGTCCCGAAACTATCCACCGCCAGCAGCAGCAACGGCAATACCCAAACTCCAGCCTTTCAATTACCAGCTGGATATACTTACAATTTCACCGTGCCTGCCGGATATTCAGCTGGAAGCAACGGCGTCACCGGTATCGTAGACCAGGCCATTCTCCGTGATGCCAACAATCAAGGACTAAATAGCAATACCATCCTCACTCAGCCTGACGGTTTCATTTCTATCCCGATCCTCGGCACCAAAGCTACAATCTACGCTGGCAACGCCGGAGACGAACTCACTTTAGGATTCTGGGAATATCCCGCCAGCAATCGGCAGATATTTCTGTGCCAGCGCCGTTACTTCGCGGAAACAGATCCCCGCAGTTGCTGGGATTTGGATAGATTAGTGGTGGGAAATGAGATTTTCCTCAGTCGCGGAGATTCTACATTTAGATATGTAGTGACTTCGGTAAATACTTTGACCAACGTGGGGAATTTCATGTACAAAACCGCAAGCCCTCTCGATCTGCAAATCATCACTAGTTATCCGTTAGTTTCCGGATCAGACAGATTAGTGATCACCGCTGCACCGCAAGCCGCTGCCAACTAACGCTTCGCGTGCTTGCTGATATTTAGCAGAATTCCCACACCGATTAATACCATCAACGTATTACTACCTCCATAACTCAGGAATGGCAACGGAATTCCCCCGAAAGGGATCAAGGCCAAATTTGCTCCAATGTTTAAGAACGCCTGCAATGTGATCCAGGTCGTAATTCCCAGAGCTAGCAGGGCGGAGAATTTATCTGGAGCCTTCTGGGCAATGCTGACGCCGATAGCCATGAAATAGAGGAATGCGATGATAATCAGAATGCTACCTAGCAATCCGAATTCTTCAGCAATCACCGAAAAGATAGAGTCAGTAAACGCCGCATTTTGCAGGTAGAACAACTTTTGCTTAGAATCGCCAAACCCCACACCAAACAGTCCACCTGAGCCAATTGCGATCAAACCATTCCACACCTGAAAACCTTGTCCACGGGGATCGCTAACCACACCTGTCAGCAGAAAGTCCAAATATGTTCGCACCCGGCCCACGCGATAGTCAGCGGTCAGCGCCGCAAACACACCCACCACAGCTGAGGTAAACACAATCATAATCGAGCCCAGAGTATGCAAAGCATCGTTGCCAGCCGCAAAGTAAACTGCCAGTGCAGTCACGGCAATAATTACTGTTGTATCCAAATCTGGCTCGATTACCACCAACACGCACACTACACCTAGTAGCAACATGAACGGCAATAACTCGTAATATAAATGTCGCTGAAATACTTCTTTGAAGGTACGGAAAGTAGGACGCTTACGGGATAACCATGCCGATAAGTAGATGACGAAACCTAACTTAGCGATCTCTGATGGCTGCAAATCAAACGGCCCTAGATCAATCCAGCGCTTTGCACCGTTGAGATTTTTGCCTACCACCAGCACCAGAACCAACATCGCAATCGTGACACCCAGAGTAATCGCACTAGTTTTGGAAAATAGTTCCAGAGGAATTCGATATGCGATGTATGCCGCCACCAATCCAATCGCAATCCAGATAATCTGGAGGAAGAAATAGTAGAAAGTTGAACGACCTTCGCTGTAAGCCAATACCGCGCTAGCACTGTAAACCATCAATAGTCCAAACACTATCAGCACTACTGACAAATACACCAGACGTCTATCCACTCGTCCTCCGGCGCGGTCATGAACCACTTTTGGACGCGATACTTTCACCGCAGACTTTCCCTTGCCTTTGGATTTAAATTTCTTTGTGTATTTCTTCAGAAAGTCCAGCATTAGACAATCAATAGTAAAGTGCCGATATTAATCATCACTAAGTATAATACATTCTGGCATGCTAAGATCAGGCAGCTGGCAACTAGCTTAGCGTAAGCAAGAATTCATGTCTAACAGTAAGACGAAATCCACATCACAAAACCAATCAGCCACACCAATATTCCCCGACATTAATATTCAGGAACTGGCTACTAAATACCCAGAAGTCATCGAGACTTTGATCGTCGAGTATGGGTTCCATTGCATTGGTTGTTTCGTATCCGAATTTGAAACTTTAATAGATGGCGCACGCGTGCATGGCATTGAAGATGAAGACTTTGCAGAATTATTAACGCATTTGAATAAACTAGTTGCTGAAGCTAAAGCTCAATCATAATATGTTCAACTTTACT
>CAYXSB010000029.1:0-9154 GCA_964466865.1 uncultured Candidatus Saccharibacteria bacterium | reverse complement strand
TATCAGCGGTGTAAGCATTCTTGAGATTGGTACCGGATCAGGGTGCGTAAGTGTTACGTTATTTCAAGAAGTGGTTAAACGAGGGCTTTCGTCAGTTAAGCTTACAGGCATTGATAAATCCGCAGAAGCAATGACTGTTACATATGAGAATATGCATGCAATCCTAGACTTAGAGTTTGATAGAATTGCACAGCCAGCGGGATACGTCAGTACACAGGGCCAAGTCAGGCTGCTAAATATATCGGCATCGGAGCTGGATATTGATATTTCTCCAGATTTAATCATTTCTAACCCACCATATGTCACTACTGCCGAAATGCAGAAGCTTGATAAATCTGTTGCCAATTACGAACCACACTTAGCCCTCGACGGTGGTAATGACGGCCTGGAAGTTTACCGGGACATCGCGAATTACATTTCGCAGCTGTCCCACAAGCCTGCGCTGTTTCTGGAGATTAGTCCCACGATTGCGTCTGACGTAAAGTCACTATTTGAAGCTGTTTACACAAATGTGGAAGTTAAGTCTGATTTATTTGGGAAGGAAAGATTTTTAGTTGCTACTGCCCAGCAATAATTTGCAGCGCTTTCGCTACTTGTGTGTCTTGGCCGTTGGCAGTGGTCGCCGCTGTGTATGACACGATCGCATCGGGAGTGATAGGGTTGTCCTTAGTGATCTGGCGATCGTTTGGCGTCAACCACTTGCGGAACACCAGCAATAGTATTGAATTATCTGACATCGGCAATAGCTCCTGCTCTACGCCTTTACCTACAGTCTTCTCACCTACTATCTGGCCACGCTTGTTGTCTTGCACCGCTCCCGAGAAAATTTCTGAAGCAGATGCCGAGCCTTCATTCACTAATACCACCAGTGGTACTGATTCAAATTTGCCCTGACGATTATCGCGATACACTATTTCGTCCTGCCCTTTTTGCTGTTCACGCATCATTACAGTCCCATCAGTGAAGAACTCTTCAGCTACATGTCGCACACCATCCACGAATCCACCAGGATTATTTCGTAGGTCCATAATTATGGCTTTGGGGTTAAGTGCTGCGACTTTGGTGACGGCAGCATCCCATTCATTATTAAACACTTCTACTCCGCTTAATCCATTTTTCTCGCCCTCAGTAAATCTCCCGATGTGAATCTGCACTACTCCATTTGGCAGTTGATTGTAAGTAATGTTGTCCAGCTTGATCTCGCCTCGCACGATCGTGAAATCCAGATTTTTAGCTTCAGATTCACGGAATATCGTTAGCTTTACACTCGTCCCGGCCACCCCTTTAACTTTAGTCGAGACTACTTCTGGCCGCACATTAGTCATATCCTGACCATCAACGCTCACTACCAAGTCACCGGACTTTAGGCCGGCAGTCTGGCCAGGAAATCCGTCCATTACTGTTTCTACAGTGGTGTATTGCCCGTTGTACCCTAGCGATACGCCGATGCCATCATATGCAGAGTCAGCTAGCTTGAGGTAGTTCTGAGCGTCAGTGGGGTTTAAATATGCGGAGTAAGGATCGCTTAGAGAATCTATGAGGCCCTTGGCAATGCTCTGAGTGATCTTGTCTTGAGCTGGCACAGTACCTAGATAATCCGACTGCATCTTGTCATAAATCTGTGAGATATAGCTGCTATCAAAAGGCACATCCCCACTAGCAGTAGCCTGGGTAGCTCTAGTCATAATCCCGCTAGAACCAATCAATAGTCCACCCGCGAACGCGCTTACTATCAGGATCAATACTAGGGCGGTGCGATTTGATTGTGGGAGCTGAGGGTTATTCATATTGCGGTGAGCTCCATTATAATACACAAAATCCTCCCGTGAAGGGAGGATTTAAAATTCTTAAGAAATTTCAGCCTTATACGTAATTTACGTAAGGCATCATTGCCATAAATCGTGCACGCTTAATCGACAAAGAAAGCTTGCGCTGGCATTTGGCGGACACCCCAGTTTTAGAAGGAGGTAATAGACGACCACGAGTAGTAACGAATTTCTTCAATTTGAAGGTATCTTTATAATCAATCAAATCTGGATTACCATGAAAAGGACAGCTCAAGGTAACTTGAGGCATTCTTCGCATTGGCTTTTTCTTTCCTTTTATCTTCTGCATACTAATTAATTATGTAATCGAAAATTATAGTTCGTCTTCGCGAAGTATCATAAATCTCAGCACATCATTCATCAAGCCCATTCCGGTACGGAAATCCTTCAATTTGCCAGGAGCTATCTCCAAGCCAAAGAATACGTAGTATCCTTCTTGATGATTCTTGATTGGGTAAGCCAAGTGCTTCTTGCCCCAGACCTGCTTAGTCTTCAGCTTACCACCGAGGTCTTTGGCTAATTTTTCAATATTAACAGTAACCTTGTCCTTGATATCATCAGGTAACAAAGGCTTCATTAATACCGGGACTTCATACTGTTCCATTTTATTCATTAAGCTTGCTTGATATATATTGTGCACCTCTGCCCTATGGCAGACAACTATGCCTTTGGATAATACCAGAAAAGGCATTTATCATCAATTATAAAACACTAACTTTCACTATTGAGTCAGCCTAAACTCACAGTCTATGATCTAGTTGCAAGCTGTCACTCGTGATGACAGATTGCTAACATGTTTTTGTCTCCAAGGAATATAGCTAATCTTTAGCCGTGTGGACGCGAAAAGTGGCAAAGTTGAATAAACTACTTACTCTAACAATTATTTGTTCCTCTCTGGAATTGATATCAGGGATAACTGCAGATCGGAGAAACTTGAACTATAAGTCCCGTACACGTATCTAACGCGTTACAGTATACACATTAGCCTACAAACTGACGTCTGCCTTCAAGCGCGCCTTTAAGCGTCTCTCGATCGAGATATTCGATACCCACGCCTGTCGGGAGTCCACGTGCCAACCGGCTCACTGAGACTTCAGGGCTAGACTGTTTGACCAAGTTGGTGAGGTAAAGACTCGTAGCTTCCCCTTCTACAGTTGGGCTCAAGGCCAGAATTACCTCAGTAATGCCACCAGCGGTTAGGAAGGCTGTAAACTTATCGATATTGATATCGCCAGGGCCTACACCGTTGATGGGTGAGATTAGTCGCCCGATTACGATGTATCTACCGTTATATTCGCCAGTCTGGTCTATCTGTATCAGGTCCATTGGTGTTTCTACCACCATTAATAGCTGCCTGTCTCTGCTCGCGTCTAAACAGATATCACACTCATCGGCATCGCTAAGATTGCCACACGTCTTGCACACTACGACCTTCTGCTCCACTTCCGTGAGCGATTGCTTCATATTTTGGGCTGTATTCTGGCCACTGGTAGCCAAATAAACTGCCAGGCGATTGGCCATTTTAGGGCCAATACCCGGCAGTGAGGATAACGTTGAAGCAAGCTCAGTTATAGCATCGGGCAGCTTGCTCATTAGGCAGCAAGCATATCACGAATACTATCCATATCCATGGTTGAAGCTAACTGTTTTTCCAACTCATGCTTGGCATCGTTGAAGGCTTCAATCACCTCTTTAGTCAGCTTCTGCTTATTTACATTCTCCATTAGTTCATCGGCAAATTCTATTTCCTGAATTTCGTTCAACCCATTTAGTAGGATAGCCGTCATGCCTGATTTAGACTTGCCAGCTACAGCTATAGCTTTCATCGATGATTTAGCCTTTTGGGCTTTGCGGAGCATCTTGGCGCTGTTAAGAATACCCATATTAAGTAATTAATAATTAGAAAATCTCCTCCACCAGACTGGCGTTGGAGTCTAATGCAAAATCTCCGGCACCTGCCGTATCTGCATTGAAATGCTGTGGACCATTGAAGCTAACTTCCATAGTCAAAGCTGCTGAATATACCATATCAAGTAACGGTCGTAACTTAGAAACTACCTCTGGCTCCTGCAACACTGTGGCACTCGACTTATAACTGGTTAGTAATACCAGCTGATCACCATTCAAGACCGCGCTACAGGACTTCAGTATTGTCCATAGTCTGAAGTCCGCTTTGCGCACTTCGCCAAGCAACCTCTGCCACTGGACTCCTCCGTCTTCGCTCTTAGGCGCAGCTTCTGACTTGGGCAAATCTAGTGTACGTTTTGGCTGTGGTTCTGGCTGTTTTATGTTTTCTGGTAAAGGTTTTGCTGCCTTCACAGGCTCTGCTTTGCCTAGTTTCAGCATTGCGACTTCTAGTAACAGACGCGCATCATCTACAGTTTTTAATTCAGATTGTAGGCCCATTAACGTATGCAGTACGAGTAACTCTCGATCATATGGTTTGCTGGCTTTTACTATCTCCACTACTTGATTGCGTAACTCTGCAGTCATGCTTTTGACCAAGTGATTGAGATCGCTCCCGTTAGTAACGATTTCTGCGATCTTAGCTAATCCTTCGTCGCTGTTTCCTGTGACTAAGAGTCGGATCAGCTCTTGAACTAGCACTGTCGATGGAATACCCAGCATGGCGCTAGCCTCCGTGATAGTAATGGGCTGTTTGTCTTTGTGATTGGATAGTATTTTACCAAGCAAACTTTCCGCATCGCGATAGCTACCTTCAGAGTACTTGAAGATCATGTCGATGACTTCAGGATCGGCCTGTTGACCTTCCTGCTCTAGGATACTCGCTAGCTTGGCAGCCAGTTGCTCAGGTGTGGCTAGCTTGAAATCAAACCTCTGCACACGGGACAAGATCGTCACTGGCACCTTATGGGGCTCAGTCGTAGCCATGATAAATACAACATGTGCTGGCGGCTCCTCTAGGGTCTTTAATAACGCGTTAAATGCCTCTCTAGTCAACATGTGAGCTTCGTCGATGATATAGACCTTGCACTTACCACTGTTAGGGAGAAAGTTAATGGTATCGCGAATCTGACGTATTTCTTCGATACCGCGATTAGAGGCGGCATCAATCTCTACTACATCGATATGATTACCTGCTTCTACTGCCAAACAGGACGCGCACTCATTACACACGTCACCTTTCGCAGCGAACTGCTCACAGTTCACTGCTTTGGCTACTAGTCTGGCAACAGTAGTTTTACCAGTCCCGCGGGGGCCAGCAAATAAGTAGGCATGGGCAAACTTGCCATTAGCTAAAGAATTAGTTAATACGCTGATTATTGCTTCCTGGCCTTGGACTTCGCCAAAGGCACGAGAACGGTATTTACGGTAGAGAACATCTGCCATGATTGAGTGATTCTAAAACAAAGGGAGTCGGGTTAAGTATAGCGGATTACGGCTAGTTGTCCATGCTGATAGAGACCGCCAAAAACAAATAAGGGGCTTAGCCCTTATTTGCAAACTTGCGTTTATGCGCTGCGCGGCGACGTTTGGTCTTGGCCAGTGCCTTGCGTTTTTCGTGTCTGACTGTAGTGGGCTTGATGTAGTATCTGCCCTCTTTTAGCTTCTCTATTACGCCTTCACGGTTAGCCTCGCGCCAAAGCATTCTTAGTGCCTGATCAGCTGCCATGTCATCATGCATGATTACTGCCATATGTTTCGCTTACTAAATATATAAGTTTAATTCTTACGTTGCAGATTCTAACATACTTCAACGCCCCAATACATCCCGAATACTAGAAATTATATTGCTGACTAGTCCTATTTGCACTATATCCTTAAGCGTCACCACCACAAACAGAATTATAATAAACACTAGACCAGCAAGGTTAATTTTCTCCATGGTGCTATCACTAATCTTACGACGACGCAGTCTCTCAAAAATCTCCACAGCAGCTTGTCCCCCATCAAACAGTGGAATTGGCAGGAAATTCACAAATGCCAATGACAGACTGACTATAGCTGTTAAATTTATCAGTGATTGAAAGTCTCTGATAACAATTAGATCATTTACAATACCAGCAACAGCAACTACCCCACCGACCTCACTAGCTAACGGCTGAATATTTGCTTGAGCTACTGACTGCTTAGCTAGACTAACTAGCGCCGAAATCTGGTAAAAGAACATATTGTACGCATGAGCAACGCCTGCCAGCACATTGTGATAGTACTTAATTACAAAGTAGCTATTATTGTCGAAGCTAGCGCCTACGCCCAATAAGGCTTTGCCTTCAGCATTAGGCTCACGCAACTTTATAGCTACATCCTTAGTTGTAAAATCTTGGCTAGACGTCACCCCCAGATCAACAGACTCTCCTGCATGTGCTTTCAAAAAATCTGTGAACTGAGTCTGCGAGGTAAGCTGTGTGCCGTTGAGACTAGTAATGATATCTCCTGGTTGTAACAGTCCGTCTGCGGGGCTCTGAGCTTCAATTTCGATCACAAATAGCGACGGGGGAACTATGGTAGTTGACTCGGTTCCGACGAATCCGAAATCACCCTCTTTGCGGATGCTTGTCTGATAATTTATTGCCGGCAGATAAACCATAAATAACACCGCCGCGAACAATAAGTTCATGATTACACCTGCTGACAGAATGAATAACTTTACTCGTAAGGGTTTGTGGGCGTAACTGCCCGGCAGCTTTTCTTCACCGACACTACCGCGCTCGCCTTCCAGTCTTACATATCCGCCAAGTGGCAACAAATTCACTTTGTAAACAGTACCTTTAAATTTCTTGGAGAATAATTGGGGACCGAAGCCTAAAGCAAACTCTTCCACTACCACACCGGACAATTTGGCCGCTAGAAAGTGACCTAACTCATGTACGAATACTAGTAATCCAACGATTACTATCAGGGATACGATAACTAGCAGTGTTTCCATTACAAACTCATTAATTCTTGTTGCTTAGCCGCAGAAATCTTAACTAGCTCTTCAGTAGCAGCGTCTATCTGTTTTTGAATCTGATCACGATCACGCTTTTGTTCGTCTTCTGATACGCCTTCTAAACCATCGACTTGAGTATTGAATTTATGTCTAACCTGTCTGATAGTAGCTTTGGAGTCTTCTAGCATCGAGCCGAGTTCTTTCACAGTCTGTTTGCGGGTTTCTTCGGTAAGTGGAGGTAAGCTAATACGAATCTTGGTGCCGTCTTGCACAGGATTGAATCCAAGATTGGCTTCCTGGATTGCTTTGTAGACATTAGTAGCTACATTTGGATCCCACGGTTGGATAACCACTGACATCGGCCCATCAACGTTAATACTCGCCACTCCTTTGAGTGGGTTACTCATGTTGTAAGCCATTACGGGAATATTCTCAAACATCTCCGCGCGGACACGTCCAGCACGGAGCTTGCCTATCTCTTCAATGAAATGGTCAGTAGCTCTTTTAATACTTTCGCGAAGCTCTGCTTCGGAATATAAAGCCATGTTTGCTTGATAATTAATTAAGCGTTCAAGCCACTAGTTACTGCATGTGCAGCAATCTTCATCTTCACGAATCTAGTGATTTCTACTTTCTCACCGATCTTGGCTACCAACTCATTCAAGTAATCTTGAACAGTCTTGGAGTCGTCCGTGAATAACTGTTGATGTGTGACTACAGTATCAGCATAGAATTTTTCTAGTTTACCGGCAACGATCTTCTCTGCAATCTCAGCTGGCTTGCCCTCGACATCATTGGCGAAGGTCTTTTTTTCATTCTCCAGAATTTCGGCTGGAATTGACTCCACGCTAGTGTATAGAGTTTCGTTAGCAGCAATGTGCAAAGCAATGTCATCAGCGAATTTACGTACGTCTTCACTGCGAGCAGCAAAGTCAGTCTCGGTAGCAATTTCTACCACGACAGACATGCGATGATCGCCGTGCATGTATATGCCTAAGATGCCATTGTCAGCTTGCTTTCCAGCGCGCTTGGCGGACTTAGCTAAACCCTTTTCACGCAAGTATTGGATGGCCTTATCATTGTCACCTTGAGCGAACTCTAAAGCTTCTTTGACAGATCCAACTCCTGCGCCTGTGCGGTTGCGTAATTCCTTGATTTGGTCAATTGTTATGTCCATTGTTTGTTACGTAATTGTAATTATTATTTGGCTGCTTTCTTCTTTGCAGGCTTTGCCTTTGGTTCGGCCTTAGCTTTGGTTGCCTTTTTGGCTTCTGGCTTTGTGACCTTAGCATCAGATGTTGCCTGAGCACGCTCCTTTGAGGTCTCTAGGATTCCTTTAGATTGAGAACCTGGCTTCACAACTCTACGAGTATCGCGTTGCTTGGCTTGTTGAGTGGTTTCAGACTTCAAGTCTTCACCAGTCACTGTAGCTACGACGCCCTCTTCCTCAACAGTTCCTGCTGGCTTAATGATCTTTACTTCAGATTCTGAATAGTCCTTGATGGAATGCTGTACGCCCTTGCCTTCGTTTCCGGCCAAGATCGCATCAGCTAAAGATTTCATTACAAATTCAATTGAACCCAACGCATCATCGTTTCCAGGAATAATATAGTCTATCACTCGTGGATCACAATTTGTATCGGCTAAAGCTACTACTGGGATATGCATCTTGCGTGACTCACGCACTGCGACCTTATCGAAGTGTGGATCAATCACTACAACTGCAGCAGGCAATTTCTCCATGCCCTTCAATCCACCATAAATTCTGTTTAGTCTCTCCCATTCGACCTTCATACGAGAAATTTCGTACTTGGTACGGCCTTCTACACCTTCTTCAAACATCTTTTCCAATTCATTTAATCGCTTCAAACTACGCTGAACCATGTCGAAGTTGGTGAATATACCACCAGCCCAACGTCCAGTTACGAAATGTGCACCGGCACGAATAGCCTCACCGCGAACAATGTCCGCAGCTTGACGCTTGGTACCGACGAATACGATTTCGCCTCTGCTGGCAGAATCTTTTAAGAATTCTGCGGCTTTTTCTAGTAATTCACGGCTTTGAACAATATCAATAATATGAATACCGTTCTTCTGACCGAAGATATATTTAGCCATTCTGGGATTCCAGCGGCTAGTACTGTGACCGAACTGTAGTCCGGTTGTTAAGATCTCCTTAATTTCGGGGATCTGTATAGCATTCTCTGCCATTTCCTTATTTATAATATGTAAGTATCTTCCGTGGTGTTACTTCATTACAGCTTAGGTAAAGAAGCAAGGAAATATGTTTTAGACCACGGGTTGGATTTGGCAGGATTATAGCAAAGTATGTAATTATCGCCAAAGAATTTACCGCGGCTATGAGCGATGAGAATAGGCGCACAATTTAAACTTAGTTGGCAATATCGGGTTAGCGCCCTCTATGATTAGGATG
>CAYXSB010000028.1:0-9299 GCA_964466865.1 uncultured Candidatus Saccharibacteria bacterium | reverse complement strand
GGATATTCGCGGCCTGCCCTACTTCAGTATCGGCGAAAAATTTAAACGCCGGACCGTGCGGTGACACATCAGCATATGTTTCCAGAACTGTATTTTGCGAAGGTGGATTGGACAGCGAGTAGCTACGACGAATAAAACCGTTTACGGCCAAGCTCATAAATTGCCCCGGCTGGAACTCTACGGGTTCCGGAATGGAGAATTTAATCTTGTATAGATCAGGCGCTAACAGCTCTTTTTCAATTAATTCAGCTTCGATGCGATTTACCATGGGACGATTATACATTATTCATCAAGTTAATCCTTTTCTGCTAAAATCCTGTAACTGAAAACAAAGCTTTGACCCTGCATCACAGGCGAGCTGCCGGAAGATGCTTCGACAAGCTCAGCATGACTGAGAAGCGAGCGGTAGAACCGGACGGGTAAGCCCGACACAGCTGAAAGAGTACTCCGCCTTTGGCGGGGAAGCAACAAATGCCAAATCTCAAACAAGAGGAATTCCACTTTTTGTAATTTGGTGCTTGCCTGCCTGTCGGCAGACAGGGAATTTGGAGCTTAATATCAAGGTGGCACCGCATGTACAGTAATTAGTATTTGGTATGTAGTAATTAGGTTTAAGGAATAATTTATTCTGCATTCCTAACTACTAGCTACAAACTACTAACTACCGTAAAAGCCCTTGTCTATATGCAACATTTTGCGTGTAGACGAGGGCTTTTTTGTACGGCAGCACAGCAAGTATTGTGTATTATGTATCAAGTATTAAAGCAGCACAGTCAACCATACTTGATACCTGATACTTACTACTTAATACATAACCATGTTTACCAAACCCGACCTCAAAACCGACTTTAACCAATTGGAATTAGCCATACTCTCCTGGTGGAAAGATCAGGACATCTTGGATAAGTCCATCGCTGCACGTCCAGATGATATGCAGAAAACATTCTACGATGGCCCCATCACCGCCAACGGTGAGCCGCATTACGGCCACATGTTGACGTTCTCTATTAAAGACATAATTCCCCGTTATTGGACTATGAAGGGCTCTAAAGTCAGCCGCAGCTTGGGCTGGGACTGTCAGGGTTTGCCGGTGGAATACGAAGTGGAGAAAAACTTGGGCTTCAAAGAAAAAAGCGACATCGAGAAATTCGGTATCGAGAAATTCAATCAGCTCTGCCGCGAATCCGTATTCAAATTCCGCGACAAGATTATTGAGTTGGAACAACGTATGGGCCGGTTAACTAATTCTGAAGAGGAATATGCCACTATGGATCCTGCGTATATCGAATCAGTATGGTGGTCGTTGAAAGAACTTTACGATAAAGGTTTGCTTTACGAAGGCTTCAAAGTCGTACCTTACTCTACTCGCGCCGGAACTACACTGTCTAATGCGGAAGTGGCTTTGGGTGGATACAAGCAATATACCGACCCGGCTGTCACTGTAGAATTCCCGCTCGTAGATGATCCCCAGACTTCTATCTTAGCTTGGACCACTACTCCGTGGACGATGCCTACTAACTTCGGTTTAGCGGTGGGAAAGAAAATCGCATATGTGAAAGTCACCAGCGCTGCTAACGGGAAAACTTACATCGTAGCCAAGGATCTCGCGGAAAAAGTATTCGGTGAGAGTGGTTACACGGTTGTAGAGGAAGTCGCCGCTGCTGACTTAGTCGGCAAGAAATATATGCCACCATTTGAGTATTTCCAAGGTCGAGCCAATGCCTTCCAGGTTTACTACGGTGACCATGTCACGACAGATTCCGGTACCGGAATCGTGCACTTAGCTCCTTACGGCGCTGAAGATATGGATATATTTAAACAAGTGGGAATTGAGCCAATCGACGTATTGAACGACCAAGGAGATTTTACTGATGCCATTCCTGATTATTCTGGCGTGAATTATCGCAATGCAAATCCGATGATAATTGAAGCGCTGGAGAAGAACGGGCGTTTGTTCAAGCATGAAGATTACACTCACGATATGCCCATGGATTGGCGTACTGGTGTCCCACTCATCTACAAGCCAATTACCTCTTGGTTCATCGGTGTCAGCACCTTGCGCAAACAATTGGTGGACAACAACAACAAGATCAACTGGGTACCAGAGCATATGAAAGATGGGAGATTTGGAAACTGGTTAGCCGAAATTAAAGACTGGGGAATCTCACGTAGCCGTTACTGGGGCACTCCGCTTCCGATCTGGAAGTCCGACAGCAATAAGGTCAAAGTGTTCGGATCATTCGCCGAAGTCGAGAAACTCACCGGCAAAAAGATCGACGATCCCCATCGTCCATTTGTAGACGATATGGACTTTGAATTTGAAGGCGAAACTTATCACCGCATTCCCGATGTGTTGGACGTGTGGTATGACTCTGGCGCTATGCCGTTCGCTCGGTTCCATTATCCATTTGAGAATAAAGAAAAGTTCGAGCAGAAATTCCCTGCAGAATTCATCGCCGAAGGCGTGGATCAAACCCGCGGTTGGTTCTACTCACTACATGCCATTTCCACTTCTCTTTTCAATCGAGAGGCTTATCAAAATGTCATCGTGAACGGGTTTACGCTAGACGATCACGGCGTGAAGCAAAGCAAGAGCAAGAAAAATTACGAACCTTATCAGACACTGATCGAGCGCTATGGAGTAGACGCGATCAGAATGAACTACTTCAGCTCACCAATCGCTTCTGGCGAAGATACGACCATATCTGACAAAACGGTGAAAGCCATGGTTCAGGAATTCATCCTGCCTCTATGGAACTCATTCAGTTTCTTTACCACTTACGCCAACATTCACGACTGGAAGCCAACTGCGGAGCTAGCGTATAACAAACGCAATGTGTGGGACGACACTCATCCGTGGGATCACATCCCCTTTGGAGACATTGAAAACGAACTGGACGCCTGGATCTTAGCTATGCTGCAAAATACTATCGGTGAAGTCACCGCCAGCTTGGACGCATACTACTTGCCACGTGCTGGTAGAGCCCTGCAGAATTTCATTAGTGAATTGTCCAAATGGTATATTCGCCGCTCTCGCGACAGATTTGCTGCTGGTGAAGAACGCGCATTAGCTACTTTGTATTACGTGCTCGTAGAATTCAGTAAGCTAGCCGCGCCTTTCGTGCCTTACATTACCGAACATATTTATCACACTATGGTGACCGAGCAAATGCAAGGTCAGACGGAATCAATTCACCTTACCGACTATCCAGTCGTCGACACTAAGTTCTTAGAGCAATACCAAGCTACTCTGCCAGAGATGCAAACTGTGCGCGCAATTGCCGAGATGGGACAAACAATTCGTGCCAACAAAGGCATCAAAGTTCGCCAGCCACTCAGCAAGCTAGAAGTGAAGTTTGACTTAGCTGATGACAAGAAAGGCGCCTATCTGTCCGATTGGATGGCAGCCCTCGTCGGCAGCGAACTAAATGTATTGGAAGTGACCGAAGTTGCCAAGCTCAACGACAGCAAAACTATTGAAACGTTTAGCGAGTCCGGCCTCGGAATCGTGATCGGCCTGGAAACCAAACTTACACCGGAGCTTGAACAAGCCGGACTCGTGCGGGAAATTGTCCGCGCCATTCAAGCTATGCGCAAAAACGCCGGACTGCAAATGGGTGAGCCCGTCGCCATTAGCTACGAAACTAAAGACGCCAAATTGCAGGCAGTCATCACCAGCCGTGCAGATGAAATCAAACAAGCCGTCACTGCTTCCGAACTCACTGACAGTGAAGGCGAGGAAGAAGTCAAAATCAACGAGTACACTCTACGATTAAGCCTTAAGAAGTAAGCTTAACGTCATTCCGGACTTGACCGGGGTGACTGGTACGATCAATAGTATGCTTCGACAAGCTCAGCATGACAATATAGTGACCTTCGTCATCCTGAGCCTGACGAAGGATGCTTAACTGAGACGCTATCTATGTAATTTTAGATTCTTGAGCTAAACTGAGTAGTTATAAATCGAACATGCCTGAAGTTTCTGAAACTCTTAAGCTGCAAAAGGCCACAGACCCCAACGTACTGGTCGAAACCATAAAGTCCTTCGTATTCGCAGTCCTAGTCTGCAGCGTCATCTACCTATTCCTACTCACCCCAAATCAAGTCGAAGGCACCTCGATGGTCCCAGCCTTTCAAGACGGACAGCTAGTCATCACCAATAAAATTAGCGAATGGCTCGGTTCTACTCCCGCCGGCAAATCTCTCGGGTTAGATTACGAACGCGGAGACATCGTTGTCATCTCCAAGCCAGGATTCGGAAAATTAATCATCAAACGCATCGTCGGATTACCAGGCGATCAGATCGAAGTCAGCGGTGGCAAAGTTGTCATCAACGGCAACGTCGATCAAGAAAGCTATATCCCGCCCACTACCATCACCATCCCCGGCACATTCTTACAAGAAGGCGACATCAAAACTATTCCAGCCGGACAGTACATCGTCATGGGCGACAACCGCGAAAACAGCCTAGATTCGCGTTATGTCGAGATCGGATTTATTTCCCGGGATTGGATTCAAGGCAAAGTCATCTTTCGCTATTGGCCACCTGACGCCATCGGCATTATTGGCGCTGGCCAAACCAATCTCAACTAAGCTGGAATACTCTCTTGCCTCACTAATCTTAGTTTTGTCCCGAAGGGAAGCCTTTGCTCTGGGATAAGCCGATGTCGCGGATTGGGCAAGCGTAGTGTGGCGCGAAGAGTCGCCACTAGCTGCACAATCGCACTCGGCTTTGCATGGTTAACTGAGACACTACTTACTACCCGTTACCCTGTCTGTTAGAATGATTCCAGCATTAATACCTGATATGCAACCGATCGCGGAGACCAGCCCGTTTTACACCGGCGCTACCAAACCAAAGAAAAGTTCCCTTACTATCGACATTTTACAGTCGGTAATTATTGCCGTATTTGTATGTACGGTTATTTACCTATTCATCGCCATTCCTAACCAAGTATCCGGTAGTTCGATGCAACCAAACTTCCATGACGCGGAACTATTGTTAACTAACAAGATCGTCCAATGGCTAGGTGATACTCCCATCGGACAGAGCTTAGGCGTAAATTATCAACGCGGTGACGTAATTGTATTTCAGAAACCTGGAGAAAAAGACTTCATCAAGCGTGTGATCGGTCTACCCGGCGACAAAGTATCCATCAAGAATGGCAACGTCTATATCAATGGTCAACAATTAGTCGAAGACTACATTCCTTCTGAAGTCCGCACCAACGGCGGTACATTTCTGGAAACAGGCGATGAGAAAACCGTGCCTGATGGTCATTACTTCGTAATGGGTGACAATCGCGGCAACAGCGAAGATTCAAGATACAGCGAGATCGGGTTCATTGACCGCAGCTGGATGAAAGGCAAAGTAATTCTCCGCTATTGGCCGTTGAATGTATTTGGTATTATTCCTACCGGAACCTCAAGTTTAAGCAAATGATTTTCACTACTATCAATCAAAAAGGCGGCGTCGGCAAAACCACTACTGTGGTAAACATTGGTGTGTACTTGGCCCGCCTCGGGCGCAAAGTATTGCTAGTTGACCTGGATCCGCAAGCCAATCTCACCTCCAGTCTGGGCGTAGCGGTTCCTAGCGAACGCAAATCTGACATCACCGGCCGCGGCAACAATGCGCGTACAATTTATGATGTATTGATGGGAAAACATACTCCCGCCGAAGTATTTCTCAGTACCAACATTGAGAATTTGTATGTGCTCCCTTCGGGAATCGAGCTGTCCGGCGCAGAAGTGGAGATGGTGACCATGATGTCCCGTGAGAATGTATTGAAGACAGCTTTGCACAAAGTTACCGACGAGTATGATTTCGTAATTATCGACTGCCCTCCTTCATTAGGATTGCTAACTATTAATGCTTTAGTGGCTGCTGACAAAATATTGGTACCTATTCAATGTGAATACTTTGCCCTGGAAGGTTTAGGACAGCTGATGAACACAATCAAACTCGTCAAATCTAACTTGAACCCGTCTTTGGAAATTGGCGGCGTAATCCTGACTATGTTTGACACCCGCACCAACCTTAGCCGCGCTGTCGCCGATGAAGTGAAGAGTTTCTTTGGCGATACCGTATTTAACACCATCATTCCCCGGAATATTCGTCTATCAGAAGCACCATCTCATGGGCAATCTATCTCCGAATATGACCCCAGCTCTACTGGTGCTAAGGCTTATGAGGATTTATCCAAAGAAATAAATGATAGATTTATCCGGCCTTAGATTTGCGCTAAACTTAACTATTGTTTAAGAAGTCATTATGACAAAGCCTGCACTCGGAAAAGGACTAGCTGCCCTGATCAGCGAAGATACTATGAATAGCGTACAGCAAGGTTACGTGCCGGCTTTGCCTATCGAATCAATAGTTCCCAACCCCTATCAGCCTCGTATCGAGATCAATCCTGAGCATCTTGTAGAATTGGCCGACTCTATCCGTGAGCACGGAGTGATTGAGCCGCTGATTGTGACCAAGAAAAGCAGCAATCACTATGAGCTGATCGCCGGAGAGCGCCGTTGGCGTGCCGCGAAATTAGCTGGCGTGCCTGCTGTGCCTGTCGTCGTCATGGAAGCCTCCCCTCAGCAAATGCTGGAATTAGCCGTAGTCGAAAACGTTCAGCGCGCAGATCTTAACCCTTTGGAAGAAGCGTTAGCATTTGATCAACTGACCAAAGCTTTCAACCTTACCCACGATGCCATCGCCAAAAAGGTCGGTCTCAGCCGCCCAGCGGTAGCCAACAAAGTCCGTCTCCTCTCTCTGCCTGAAGAAATAAAACGTGGATTGTTGGAGGATAAGATTACTGAAGGACACGCGAGAGCCTTACTGGGATTGAATGCTCCCGATACCATGTTAGCCACATACAAAATAATTCTGCGTGATCATCTGTCAGTCAGAGCTGTGGAAGAACTAGTTCGACGTTTAAACAAAGGCCACAAAAAACAGCCTCGTCGTGACTTACGCATTCTCGATGAAAAGACTACTGCAATTGAATCAAATCTGCAGAGAAGATTTGGTAAAGGCGTCAGTCTTAGCCGCTCTCAAAAAGGTGGCAAAATCACCATTCCCTTCTCTAATGATGCTGAATTGGACAAGATCGTATCCGAACTATCCTAGCCTGCTCACCAACCCTTCTACTCGCATAAAATATCGTCATTGGGCGATAAAGCCATGCCATGCTGTATAATCAAGCGTAAACGATACAGAAGTATCCTATAAGTGTTATAATTTACAGCTTTAAACCCTTATTTGATGGGACGAGTTCTCATTTCCGCAGGACATACAATGATGGATCCTGGGGCTATTTTCCGCGATTTGCGGGAAGCGGATTTAACCCGCGCCATAGCACCCAAGATTATCCCCTACATTGAGAAAGCCGGATTGGAAGTCAAAGGCGTGCCTTTAGACTTACCACTACTCCAGCGCATTCAATGGATCAACAACACTGGCTACACAGAAGAGGCCGGTGATGTGTGCGTGGAAATCCATATCAATGACGGTGGTAATCGCGGTATCGAAGCCTGGTACCGAGGTGAAGGTGGCAATGGCTCACATAAGTTAGCTAAAGTTACCGTCGACACTATTACCGACATTACAGGGTACAAATCCCAGGGAATTAAAAGCGAACTCGACCATGAGCTTGGCTCCCTCACCTTCCTCAACCGCACCAATACTGCCTCTATTCTCTTGGAAACGCTGTATATGGATAACGATGAAGACATCGCCATCCTGAAGAATGAAGACAAATTGGAAGAGTTAGCTAAAGCTGTAGCCACGGGAATTTTGAAATACATGGGCAAAGATGCTGACGGCAAAGATTTGCCGGAAAGCGAGAAACCAAAGCTAGAGGACGTAAAGGCTCAAGCCCGTCCAAAAACCAATATCCCTGTCAAACCAGGTGCGTTTATGGGTAACGTGCCAGCGCGTATGCCCACGCAACTCGGAGGTACATTTCCGCAGTCACCGGCTATGCAGGCTTTCAGCGGTAGACCAGCAAACACCAACTTTATGGCCGATCGCGAACAGCGCAAAGATATGATCGAGAAGACATATATGAAGCTGCTCGGACGCAAACCTAGCCAAAGCGACCTGAACTACTTTCTAAATATGGGAATAAACGAGATCGACTTGATCAAGAAAATGGTCGACTCCCAGGAGCACTTGGACTTAGTGAAAGCTAAGCAAGAATTGGCCGACGTGAAGGATAAGAGCTCTAAGCAAGCTCAACATATCTTGAAATTAGAAACAGCTGTGAACGACCAGAAAGCTATGCTGATCAACCTAAATCACTTGTTACAGCACAAGAATCAAGCCTTAGGTGAACTCGAACAATCCATTCAAACTAAGCATGGTATGCCCAGTCAAGTAGTGAAGTCTATGTCCCGGGCGCTACCCGCTCCCGCCTCCGAATCTGATGGCAAAGAACGTAGAGTCAAACTTGGACTCAGCCAACGTCTGTTCCATTTTCTCAGCAAGCGTTTCTCCTAAGAAGGACCAAATTGGCCAGATTGACAAAATGGACCAGGCAGAACAGATGTTATTTGGTCAACTTAGTCTATTTGGTCTACTTACCTCTCCGTTTGCCCTGCCCTTGCTTCATGATTCCTGATTCACACTTCTCTTATTTAGATGAATAATTGCCGCTTTGTTGGTATAATTCACCCAGCTTTTGCTTTTTTGTAAATTATTTACCAATTTATTTTCGGAAATATCACCTACAGCTTACCAGTAATGATTGCTAACCGTTTGACACACAATCCTGAACGTAGAACACACTCGTGCACTTCTGTCCCCTCTGCAAGCAGGGGAAGGCTTTCGTAGGTCCTGATATTCCCAAATAAAAATTATTAACCAAACCAATATGGAAGCAACACTCGTAATTGTCGTTGTGCTTCTTATCGTCGTAATTGCCGGTATGGGCTATGCCCTGCTGACGCAAATGCGTAAGACTGCCGAACAGGCCAGCCGCAAACCTGCTTTAGACGAAGAAGAAGCCTTACTTATGGCTGACAGTAAAGCCAAAACCCGCATTCTGGAAGCTGAGAAGCAAGCCCTGGAAGTCCAGGCTAAGTCTCAATCTGACGCCCAGAAAATTTTAAATACTCTTAAAGAAAGAGAAACTCAGCTCGACTCCCGCGAGCGCACTTTAATTGACCGCGCCAAGACTATGGATCAGCGCTTTGATCAATTAGAGTCACAGGAAAAGGGCCTGGAGCAAGCCAAACGCGACGTCAAAAAGATGCGCGAACAGATTGCCACCCAGCTCGAGACTATGGCCCAGATGACCAAA
>CAYXSB010000027.1:0-10004 GCA_964466865.1 uncultured Candidatus Saccharibacteria bacterium | reverse complement strand
TCTTCATATTGCTGATAGTCATCTTCCGTCTCAATGAATCCATAATCCCCCATCATAAACCTCAGCTTTTCGAATATCTTTTCCTCCTTAGCATCAGGCTTTCTGCCTAGCAACCCATCATATCCTTTTCGCGCTGTAGCAAATCCCACTGTTGCTTCATGATTAGCGATAGTGCCAGCTGGATCAATTAGTTGCATGAACTTCTTGTACAACATCTCATAGGCAGTTAGAAAAGCAGCGTAGTTGTTGTCTCCGGGCATAGGTGTGGGCACAGAATTTGAAGACATGGCAGCATAGAACCATTCATCAAATAGGTCGCGTGAGTTTTTATGTTCGGCCTGTAAACTGGCCAGACTTATACCGCCAGTCTTTGCCTGTTCTATGATGTTACTTAGCATTCTAGGAGTGGCCAAAGGCTGAGGAAACATCTGATCAAAGTCTATCTGCACTTTCTTATATGGTCCTAAGTCAAAGACAAATGAAGTCCCTCCAAATTGCGCTTCAATATCGCCTTCTACTTTTCGGTTACGTCCTGCAGGATGAAGTTCTTTGCTATAAGCTTTAACAGTCATTAGCGAACCTGTAGCTTCCGTGAAAATGTCAAAGCAAAACTTGTACAGTTGAGCGTACATAGCCATCATTAGAGGATCTCCAGCATCAGGAAGCTCAAGTTTATCCTTACCGTTGAGAGCGGTATTACTTGTCCACACATCACCGAACCACTTCTGAAAGGCGCCTTCACCATTAGCTTCAACTCCTATTTTAAGTCCGGTACCAATTGGCTCCTTAAGCACTGGCTTACCTCCCACAACTTCAAACAAATCGCTAAATGGAACTTTAAACTTAGAAAAACCTAACACAGCGTCAAAGTCTCCTCCTATTGCCTCTTTAACTCTGCCCCACAAGGCGCCAAGCGTATCGTTGTCCACTACCATATCTTGATCATAGCCTTTAAAGGCAGTTATCAGTTTAGTATTGAACCGACGACGACGATTAAGCCTAATCAACTCAGCCGCGCCAGGCTGAATTATTATTCTCCCAGGCACAGTAAAAGCTCCGATTCCATATTCCAGCCCTGTACCTACGACCCCACTAGCGCCTAGTATTACTTTGGTAGGCATGGCAAAATCGCCCTTTTTGGCGGCTTCTACACCGGCTTTCTGCCCCTCTTCCGTAAGCAAGGCACCCAGTACTGGTACATCTGAAAACTTAGCCATTACTCCTTATTATGCGTAATAATCATGTTTCAAGTATAATGCAAATATGATCGATATGCAGCACAGAATAAGGATCGCCGTCGATGTCACATTCCTGCTGGACCAGTACTCCAACCGCGGAATTGGTCGCTATGGCAAGGAGATCGTAGGCAAGCTAATTCAGCAAGCGCAGATGGACGATCCCGTAGTTCCGGAAGTTCATTTACTCGGCTTTGGCGATCTCAACCAAAATCTAGAACAACTGGGAATCTTAACTGATATAGAATTAAAGAATCTTGAATTTCATTCTCTGGGACCAGCACAATTATCTGCACCGCTGGCAAATCTCAAACTCTACTTCGGACAAATTCGTCCGCTCGTCACCAAACTCAAGCTGGATTTGTATTTCGCAGTGCATTTTGACCGCGGGCTTCCCAGCGATTTAGTCAAAACTGTAGTAACCATTCATGACGCGATTCCGTTAGCCACAGGTAAGTTTTCGTCCCAAGGTCCTTTCATGAACTTCATGAAAGGCTTATTTTACAAGTTCATGTGGCGTAAGGTGCGACAGGCAGAATTAGTCATTACTTCGTCCAATTTCTCCAAAGGCGATTTAGTTACGCACGGCAAGATTCCCGAAGGGAAAATTCAGGTAATTTATCTTGGTATCGCTGACTATTTCCGCAGGAAAAATATCACCACCGATCAGAAGTTAATTGATCGCGTGCTCGGACAGTTTGATTTGCTGGATGTAAAATCGGACACTCTACCCTATATGCTGTATGACAGCGGCTTGGAAGCGAATAAAAACATCCCGGCGCTGCTAACGATTTTCTCCAAGTTAGCTCTGCGTCAGCCGGAATTGAAACTAGTAATGATCGGTGGTGACTGGCAGCGCCGCGGCAAAAACTTTGCGCCGATGAATGGCCGCAGTCAGCAAATCATGGACCTGGCAGCCGAGTTAAATATTGCGGATCGCATCGTGCCTACGGGCCGAGTTAGTGAACAGGAGTTAGTCATTTTATTGTCGGAAGCTAAGCAATACATTAATTTATCCGGCTACGAAGGTTTCGGATTTGGCCCACTGCAAGCCATGGCAGCCGGCGTGCCGGTAATTATTTCCAATCGCGGATCATTTCCGGAGGTGGCAGGCCCTGGTCTGTCGACAGACAGGACAGCGGCAATTATTGTGGACCCAGCAGAAGTCGATAAGGCTGCTGCCCACATTATTGAAGCCTTAAGTAACGAAGAAGCTATTCAAGATATGATTTTGCAAGGATTTACCCAAGCCGCCAAGTATAATTGGGACAATACGTTTAATCTGACTTGGCAGGCAATCGTTAATCTATGGACAACTCACACACAAAACTAGTATTTCTGGTGCCGCGGTTCTACCCGTTTAAGGGCGGCGCGGAACAAAACGCCTATCAGTTAGCCAAACGTGCTGCTGCCGAAGGCTATGCGGTGACGGTGTTAACCACCGACGCTACGCCTGATGGCCAGCCATTGGCCAAAACTGAGACCAACGAAGGCATCCACATCATCCGGTTGCACCGCTGGAACCAGCAATTAAATCTAGGGTTTTACCCTGGTTTATTCTGGAAATTGTTGCGGACCGATGCTGACATTATTCATGTGGAGAATGGTCCTGGTTTCATTTGGCAAGAATATTGTTTGTTCTGGAAGAAATTAGTCTCTCGGCATACGAAGTTTATTGTAACTCCACATGGACCATTTTTGGCTGCCACTGGGATTTCTGAGACGAAATCGTTACTGCGTGGAATGCTGAAGAAAGTTATGGGAGTGTATTTTAGAATTTTATGGCCGTGGTTGTTCGACATCGTAATTCAAGTCAATCCCAAGCAAAGTGCCTGGCTGACACAAGATTTTAGAATTCCCCAGTCTAAGATTAGACTATTGCCAAATGGAATTGACGCGAAGATGATCGTCCCGCATAAACGCGTATCTGAACTGGCACATCATCCAGTAGTGATCACGTACGTAGGCAGATTTGAAGCTTATAAAGGTGTGCAGCAATTACTGCAGGCGCTAGCAGGATTGCGTAAATTACTGCCACAACAACCGCAATTCAAACTGATAGCTATGGGCCGTGGACCGTATTTGCCCCAACTACAAGATCTAACTCACCAATTGGCTCTCGATGACATTGTCGAATTCATTGTGAACCCTACCGACAATAATCGCGACACCATCTTGTATTCCCGGTCGCAGATTCATGTGCTACCCAGCCAGTGGGAAGCGACCGGAATCGTGCTGCTCGAAGCCATGGCTAAGGGAAATGCCATTGTTACCACTACTGGCAACGAAGCTGCAGACTTACTGATTACAGAAGGCCAAAACGGCTATATATATGACTACGATAATATCGAAAAATTGACTACGCTTCTGCGCATCATAATTTCCGATGATAATCTTCGCCAGAAAATGATCGATGAGAATCTGGTCAAAGTCCGCGACTACACGTGGGAAAACATTTTCCCAACCTACGTATCAATTCTGCGCTCGCTATCATAAATACTCCTCGTCCAAATTGTCATGCTGAGCCTGGCGAAGCATAGCACTAAGTTTACTTTGAGAAGCTGCCAGCATCGGCAGCATATCAACTCTACCTGCAATAAGCGCCGCCTTCTTTTTGCGGCTCCAGCCCTTTAATTGCTTTTCTGCTGCTATTGCATCCACAGGATTACTAAAACGTTCAGAATACACTAACACGCAAGGCCTACGACTAGTTGTGTACCCTACAGTTTCGCCGTTGTTATGTTGCTCAACTCTGCTCTCTAGGTTATTCGTAACGCCGACATAATAACTTCCATCCGCGCACTGCAAAATATAAACAAAGTACTCTCTCATTCGAAATTATCGGATAATAGAGTTAAACGAAGGTAAACTATCATCCTTCGTCAGGCTCAGGGTGACATAAAGCTCAGGGTGACATGACTATGCTAAAATCAACTATAGGATTGCTATAGGAGGTCATTGTGAACAACGGAGACAGGACGGTGGCTGTTAGTGGTGCGATCGCTGTACTCGGAATAATGGCATTGCTGTTCTTATATCCGCCAGGAGCAATGCCAACTACAGTGCATCAATTGTCTGCTAACCCAGCCATATTTGCCCATGAGGTCGTAAATGTCCCAGGTAAACTGGCCATCGCGGGGAAGATAACGCTCCGCTTTACCAGTACCGATCCGTCGGACATAAGATCACTAGTCGGTGACGGTGCCGCTCCCAGCGTGGACCTATATACCTACACCCTGAACGGACAGGACGGGGAAAAGGTGACAGTCCACAGTATGTACCTGCTACAAACTGGTACTACGTCGCTCACGGGAACTTGGCAAGATCGCGGCAGCGGGTTTCAATTGTACGTTCCTTAAGCAATCACGCGACCCTACGAAGCTTTAGCATAGTAGGGCCGCAACATCTGAATTTGCGCTAATATATACAACATGATTAAACGCACTCTCGAACAACATCCACAGTTTTTTCAGCGTTTGTTTGAAATAATTCCCGGGTTCTTAATCTGGGTACTGATTTTGTCGCCTTTCTGGGCTGGCAAAACTTTCCCGCTATTCATGGCCGACTTCTTGATCGTACTTTCCATTTATTGGTTAATTCGTTCATTCAGTACTAGCATCAGTATGATGGTCGGTTATCGCAATTATGCGATGGCCCGTAAGAAGAACTGGCTGGAGGAATGTAACAGCTTGATCAATTATGACTTACCCAGCCCGGAAACCTTGCCTGTCGGACAGTTCTTACCTAAGCATTTGATCGTATATCCAGTGGGCGGAGCCCGCTACGATGTGTTGAAAAATACTCTCGAAGGTTTACGTAAGCAAAATTATCCTCAGGAAATGGTGTATATCGCGCTATCATTTGAAGAGCGTTTGATCGCCCGTGATCCGGAGTACTATCGCGATGTCCAAAAGAAAATTAAGGCAGAATTTAGCGAATACGGTGAGCGGTTAATGATATTTGAGCATCCCGATGGCATTACAGGTGAAGCTATTGGGGCCGCCGCCAATCGCGCTTGGGGAGCCAAGAATGCTGTCGCTGAGTTGGAAAAACATGGTGAGATTATTGAAGACTACTTAGTCACTTCTCCTGACGAAGACATTGTATTTGACCCTCAGTATTTGGCTGCTGCTACTTACCAGTACATGATCAATCCTAAGCGCCAGCAACGTTTCTACCAAACCGCAGTGTATACATTCAACAATAACTATTGGGATGTGCCAATCCTGATTCGAGTGTTAGCTGCAAGTTTGACCTTACCAGTACTAGCATCCTCGGTAATGGAGAAATCCAAACGCGAAACCTATTCTTGTTATTCGCTGAACCTGGAAGTGTTGCGCACTGTAGACTATTGGGATGTGTCCCTGGGAATTGACGATACTACGTTCTATTGGAAGCCATTCTTCTACTTCCAGGGCGACTGGGAGTGTGAAGTTTTCTATGTGCCATTAAGTGCCGACGCCGTCTATGATCCAAACTATATTAATAATCACAAGGCTCAGTACAAACAGTACTTGCGTTGGGGTTGGGGTGTAATTTCATTCCCAATTGGGTTTAAGGGATTACTGATTCACAAAGAAGTACCGTTCTTTGTGAGATTGAGTAAGATGTGGCATTTGTTTGAGGTGTTCGTATTCTGGAAAGTCTTGGCTTATTTGCTGACGGTAGCGATCCCGTTGATTTTCTTGCTGAATCCCCAATTTAATGAATTGGTGATCTGGTACACGTTGCCAAATACTTTGTCCAACATCATGGGACTAACGGTGATATTCCTAGTCCCAGCTACGATAATTAAGGCACTAGTTGCACCTCCCAAGCCTGCAGGCTGGAGCAATTTCCATTACTATGGAATCATGCTGCTGGAGGCCCCGATGAACTTGATCACCTTGCTGACGTTCAGCTTCTTGCCTTTCATCGAAGCTTCTACCCGCATGATGATCGGCCAAAAATCCGCCAAGTCTGTGACTTGGGCTACCAAGATCCGCAAAGAAGAGGCTCTAGCCTAACTAGCGACAACTACAGGATACTTCTGCTATAATCAATCCATACCGTTTGAAAAGTTAAAAGGAGCTTCTCTCATGCCCAAGAAGGTTTTAGCGTTTTCTCAAGGCGGGATTTTGGTAATCACCCCTCTCCACACCGGCGACCACAAATATCGCGTGGTATGGAACAACTGGCTAGTCATTGCTGACTACCCTAAGAGTGAAATCCAAATCCCCGCCGTTCAGCAAGTCATGTCTGTCGGCGGCACCTGGAAGATCGATTTTCCTCTAGGTTTCCCTGCCGAGTATGCAAGAGAGCTGCTCACCCACCTGGACGTGATTGCCGCCGAGGAAAGCGATGGCTCATCGCCATTTGCTACTCCCGTGCTGGAAATCTACCAGCTCAAACACAGCTTGAAGCTAATGATGCTGGAAAGCCATCCTAACGGTTTGTTCCGGCTGGATATGCTTTTGCAGTTCTCCGGGAACACGACCCTAAAGCTGGCGGTGGAAACCGAGTGGGGATATGGGGTTTCAGTCGAGCAACGGGACATGGGGTCAAAGTACCACCTTGTCTCATCCAACCTGATCCCGTCTATGGCGCAACGGATGGTGATTGAGTTATTTCAGGCTCGGTATCCTCAGTGTCCATTGGCAGAAGAACGCGTGATGCGAGTCGTCGCCAAAGTTTAAACGGTTATTGCCCACCCTCCTAAGGGTGGGCAACCACTAAATTAATATCAAACTATGCATACAGCATTAAACATTCTCGCAAAATTAAGCATTGCCGCTGGATTATTGCTGATGGTATTACCCATCGGCTATCTAGTAGCTTTAAACACACCTGACATCTGGTATCGGGTAAATCCGAACGCCTTACAAGACGAGGTGAATACCTTAGCAGTACAGCCGTTCCAGGATAGCAATGCCAATGTCACCATTGCCTCAGACACCAAAGTATTTACCACTGAGACTGCACCTGATCCGTCGTTACCTCAAGGTCACTACATTCTGATTACCAGCGCCGGCATTGATACTCAAATCTTTGATGCCCCAGATGAGAATACCGGATTGTCCTTAGGCGTATGGCATATGCCAGGTTACGGGACTCCGGAAGCTAATGATAAGCCGATTCTATTAGCCGCACATCGCTGGGGAGACATCAGCTTATCTAGCGCTTACCGCAATAAAAACCTGTTCTTTAATCTACCAAAAGTGAAGACCGGTGATATGATTCGCATTACTTGGGATCAGAGAATTTACCGTTATCAAGTAGTTTCTGTAGAACAGACAACCTACGTCAGTCATTTGACCGATTTAGTGCTGATGACCTGTCAATTTATCAACTCACCAGAAAGAATAATTGTCTACGCGGAAAGAGTGTAAGTACTGTCTTATAGTACTAGTCTGTGATATAATTGTTACACAAATAAACATAAATTCGCTGCCCAGCTTATTTAAGTTACAAACATAGATATGAATTATCAGAATCTAAAAAAAGTAGCCTTCACAGCAACCTTTATGGTGGCTAGCTTGGCTACGGGCATATTGGCTCCTGTCAGCGCTCAGACTCCGGTTTGCGTGCCAGGTCCTTATGACATCTGTCCTCCGAATACTGATGTAATCATCGGTGGAGTACATATCAGCGATGCTGCTATCGTTGGCTTAATTGCCATCTACGTAGTGGGCATGATTTTGCTGATCAACGGCAGCGTGCTATCCAGCAAGCTGAAGACCTTAAAGAATCGTAAATAATCTTGGTCCCCGGAGTGAGCACTGCTCGTTCCGGGGATTTTGTTGCTGAAGTAGCTATCCTATAACGTTAAAAATTAAAAGAGTTGGTAAGTGTTAACTACTATTAATACTTGTCTGCTCTTTTGAAATATAAAAGGCAGAAGGTTCTTTTACAACTTCGCAAGATAATAAGAATGTGAATTAAGTTAAGGTTGTAAGTTGGGGCGTGACACACTAGTGTCGCCCTCGGCTAGCAGCCTTAACCGGAGAGGCTGCGAAGCTAAGCTTAGTTTCGAACCAAGTCAAGTTCACACAGAAATAGGGCTTTGCCCAAAGGAGTTATCGATGTTTACCAAACGTAACATGTCATGGCTTATCGCTCTGACACTTATGCTGAACCTGGTGTTCTTCGGAACCGCCCAGGCCGCAGCAACGCCTAATCCGTTGGATGCCTGCACTGGAAACTACACAGTCGGACAGGGCGACGGCTCCGTGACGATGAAGATCTACCGCGGAGGCGTGGAACTCGACAATGCAACCGCCAACTCGGCCCAGCAAGATATCGTTTTCCATGCCAGCTCGGGGTCGATGACCGCCGAGTATCACAAGCTCACGGGAAACCCGTCAGTAGTTAGTGAAAGCGCCAACGTAATTCCACTGTCACAGCCCACATCATCAGGCCCCGGTGTCAACGACTATGCCGTACAGCTTTCCGCACAGACGCAAGCCGCGCAGTCCGCTATCGTATTGCGCTTTTCAGCCGATGCGACAGGCGTAGTTACCTACAGTGATGGCTCAGCTTCGTTTGAAGTTTTTAGCGGCGGCCTGGTCACTCGTAACGAGGCAACAACGGCAACCCCGGCATCGTTCACATTTGATCAGAAAGTAGAAAGTACTGACGCACCATTCATCAGCAACTACTACATGCTGTCCGGGTCTAGCCCAATGGACTTTAGCGCTACGTTCAGCACCTATACACCGATCAAATCGGCAACCCCACCTGCGGGTGGCGGTGCAAGCTGGGCGCTGAAGCTGAAGGGCGATCAGATGGACCCGACAACCGCATTCGTTACGACGTTCTGCGGCGGCAACGGTGGTCAAACAGCAAATGCGCCTAGCGGCAGCATCGTTTGCGGCAAGGGTTCTCCGTTCGACTTTATCGTCCACACGAGCATCCGCGTCGCGGCGTTCACGCTTGCGCAATGGGGACCAACCTCTCCAAATCGCATGACCTTGCTGTGGTATCCCAACGGCGGAACACTTCCAGCAGGGTTTGACGGTGCTATCTGGACATATGCCACAACGGCGAAGGACGCAACGGCCTGTATGCAGGCGCAGTTGAAGTTCTTCACCTACACTAACGTGGTAACGATGGGCGGCACTGTTACCGGCGCAAATAACGGCGGCTCAACGGGCGGCAGTGGCGACAATCAGTGCCATTATGCAGCCTTTCACGACGTGATTATGAAGGGGGGACAAGGAGTCCCTGCCAACACTATCGCGCAATATGGGCCATCGTCGGCCCACCCAGGCAAAGTCCTGATTTTCTATGGCGCTGGGACGTTACCAAGCGATTTCGACGGCTGGGCAAGCAATTACACAGCCATCGATATTCAGCTCTGCATCAACGCCCAGAAGCAATTTCTGAAGGGCGTGAGCGGGTACGAAACCCATTAACTTGCGAAGTTAAGCAAATCGAGCGGCGGACTTATGTCCGCCGCTTATCATTAATAAATATGAAAAATCAATTCGATTTAATCACAATTTCCCACAAATTTTACCCGCAAGTTGGCGGGCTAGAAGTGATGGCTCAGAAACTCGTCGAGAATCTTTCTCAACGTGGCCTTCGTAGCCTAGTCATTCACGGTGCTAACGTTTCTGGCAAATATAAGATGGCTACTTACAATGGACACGGGATCAAAACTATCAACTTATTTGATGGCTCTTACCCCGTTTTCGGCTTACGCTTTGCCGTATTGATTTACAAATACTTACGCCTAAACCCAGAAGCAGCCGTACTCATTCACGATCGTCACTTAACCAGTAGCGTAAT
>CAYXSB010000026.1:2528-10069 GCA_964466865.1 uncultured Candidatus Saccharibacteria bacterium | reverse complement strand
GACTGGATCGTCATTGACCAAGCAAACTTACAGTCAGACATTAGCGCCATCAGTCCTCAGCTGGGGCAGCTAGTTACCAACTTAGGCAGTGTGCAAAAAGTTAACTGGATCGACGCTGGGCACAACGAGCTGACATTCTTCCAAGTCAAAAACCGCGTGCACAACAAAGTTCTGACCGCCACTGACCCCAATCTCATCACCTCAGCCCCGGTTGTCAATTCGGCTAGTGTTGATCCTACTAGTGATCTAGTCATCCCCGCAGCTAATACTGCGCTGGTGTACCCGTTCCGGGATTTAACTACCATAACTGCCAAGATCGATTCTACGGCTAAAACCGTGACTTTTGACACCAAGCTTCCCGCGGCTACTCTGTCCAATTTAGTGTTACCAGCGTTGTCACAATTAAATCTGGAGAATGTCACACTTAAAATCACGCCTGCTGGTAACCAACTTCAGGTTGATCTGCTCAACGCCTATCCTCAGGTCACCGTAGATCACACTGTGGTTAACGGGAATCTCACTAGCATTAGCCTAGGTAAGATCGCCATGCCCAGCAATCAATATATGCTGGTGTTGGGCACACAAACCTGGGGGCCATTCACTCCTGGCCAAGCTACATCGGTAGCTGTCGCCAATCTCAGATTGTCTGCGGATCAGAACATGCGTGTGTACGAGCTGTACGACAACAATAATGTCACAGCTCAATTTGAGCAGAATCAAGCTCGCAATTGCGTCACTTATGACTTGATCCCTGGCAGCACTACTACCGTTGACAGTACAGGGATTCACATTTCTTCACCTGAAGACATTTGCATCGCCGCCGAAGTTCCGATCATTGAGACTGATGCATCAGTATTGACGCGTACCAGCTTTGATTACAATAGCAATGTGGCGCTGACGCAGTGCATGTTTAGCAAGGTTAGCTCCGACTGCATAAATCATAATCAGCCTGCAGGTATCGCAGATTCTCAGAATCACTCACTGCAAGTGGTAGAAGAATTGGGCAAAGTCGGCATTCGTGACCTGCAAACCAAGTTCTTCTTCACCCGCAACGGTAGCCAATCCAAACGGACTGTCACCTTGAGCAACATAAACATCGAAGAGTATAAATTAATTGATAGTCAGACGGTCTCTATCGCTACCTGGGGCGCAGCTCAAACGATTACTGTGCACGGCGCTGATACAATCCAGGCCCAAATTCCACTTGATTCTGTGTCAACCGCGGATTTCAATTCGGGAGAATATATCGACTCATTCAAGACTTGTGCTGATAACGAGACGGTTAATCTTGTAACTCAACCCCAACGCGAACTGCAAATTAACGCTCTGGGTCAATTGTGTATAAACAAAGACTATGCGATTGCCAACACTGGTAAAGCGAGCTTCTTGGTGCTCAACTACTCTATGGTCGCTGGCAATACTGCTAACTTATGCATTTGGGACACTACACGTAGCCTCTGCCAACAAGCCCTTGTCATCACCGGCAATGGTTCACCACAACAATTGTTAGTACCGATTCCACGTCACGGAGCTGACCAGACCACATATAGACTGCACCTATACACTACTGGTACGTTCAACAATAATTTCATCATCAGTGACTTGCAACTAGTGACTGCCGATACCGATTCTGTGCAAAGCATTCGCCTTAGCAGCGAAGCGATCTCTGCGGTTTCACTTACCAGTCCGACGACGACTGCGGCAAGCGTCGGATATCAGGTGAGCCCAAGTTCATCTACAAATAGTAGTCAGCTAACAATCTTGTTCTCACAGCTCTTCGCCCCAGGTCAGTGGAGACTGGAACACACTCAATTATCCAATCCAATATCGCTACTAGCAGGCGCTGCAACATCAGTACCAGCACAAATGGCAAATGGTTGGCAGTTAGCGTGGACGATCGCACCTGGGGATTATTACCTGGTAAATATGGCTAGCCTCTTGGCGGAGATCGTCATCATCGTTCAGGCCATCAACTTATTCTTATTCCTGATCGTACCCACGACCCGGGAAATCTTCGTTTCCGGAATTATGCGGGCTGCCAGCCGCAGAGACTAACATTTGTTGTACAATGCACCGATCGAAATCCAAATAGGAGCTATACCATGCGTAAACCACGCATCTTGAGGTCTGTAGCGCGTGTGCCACTAATGATGAGACGGTTTGGCTTACCCCAATTAAGCCGGCATCTCACCTACCCGCAAACTCACCTAACAGAACTATACCTATGCGTTTTAATCGGGTTTGTGGTCGGGGCCAGCATCCCTGCATACGAAGTACTTACCAATACTCTGGTGTTCGCTGACCCAATTTGGGGATCAATACTCGCGTGCGTGACGATCATAGTTTTCACAGTCGTCGGCATGTACGTTGCCAGAGTGTTCGAATATTGGGATGAGCAGGACGGACCGGCCTAACATTAATGGGAACCTGAGAAACGGTTCCCATTGTTTTGCTTACACTTATGTTAAAATTGCCCCGCTGGAATAGCTGATATGCCGGGGTGGTGGAATTGGTAGACACGCTACCTTGAGGTGGTAGTGCCCGCAAGGGTGTGGGGGTTCGAGTCCCCCCTCCGGTATATAGAAAAATATTTGGCAGAAAACCCTGCTAGTAAGGTATAATTGCACTCTATGGGGTGGTAGCTCAATTCTCGCCAGAGGCGAGCCAGCCTTTGGCTGGGGTTAGGTGTTGTGCATATTTCAAAATCTGTAAATTCTGAACGGGGTGGTAGCTCAATTGGTTAGAGCATTCGCCTGTCACGCGAAAGGTTGCGAGTTCGATTCTCGTCCATCCCGTATGTAATTCTCCTTTGGAAATAGACTCTTCCTGGTGTAAGATATCCTGATGTATCTGATTCTCAATTTCAAAACATATGAACAAGCCACCGGCGATAATGCTGTGCGGCTAGCCGAAATTGTATCGAAAGCCCAGACTCCAGCTAACGTTGATCTGGTGGTTTGTCCTCAAGCCGCTGATATTTTCCGCATTCGCGAACAATTTCCTGACCTTACCGTATGGGCCCAGCACGTAGACCCTATAGATACTGGCAAGAATACTGGCTGGACCTCTGTCACTTCCGTAATCATGGCTGGTGCCAACGGTACACTTATCAATCACTCTGAACATAAATTAGAACCAGAAGAAATTGGCCAGGTGCTGGAATTAACCAAACACTACCAGTTAGCTAGCTGTGTCGCCGTACCTGATTTACACCTCGCTCAAAAGCTCGCAGCCCTCGAGCCTGATATCCTAGCTTACGAACCACCGGAATTAATTAGCACCGGCACCTCGCTGGTGGACAGCGATCCCAAGCTAGCAGCCGAATTTGTGGAGAAATTATCCGATACCGGAATTAAGTTAATTCTCGGCGCGGGAGTAGCTGACGCGAAAGATGCTACAGTGGCTAAGGCACTTGGTTACCAAGGTGTATTATTAGCATCAGGATTTGTGATGTCTGAAGACCCTGCTAAGTTCCTGGCGGAAATGATTGGCGGATTTGCCAGCTAGTACCATCCGTATTAATATTTAGCGTATTAACCTTCACGCATGTATGATTTCATTGTCATCGGTGACATTCTCGTAGACCGAATTCTCCATATCGGAGATTCCAGCATTATCAACAGCATCAACGAACAAACACATACTGTGGCATTCCCTTATCCCAGCAAAGTATCACTCACCACGCCTCCACATACCGGCGGCGGTGGTAACGCTTACAACGCTTCGCACGCCCTGCACAAATTGGGATTGAACACAGCGATTTACACTATTGTCGGAGCCGATCACGAAGGCGAGTTATTAACTCAAGATTTAAAAGCTGCCGGCATCAACATTGACATGATAGTCACTGATCGGGATAAAGGCACAAACAGTTCATTCGTGATGTCTATTGCTGGTGATAAAGTGCTATTCAGCTATCATTATCCTCGCAAGTATCAGCTACCGGAGTTGCCGGAAACCAAGTTTGTATACCTCACTTCCATTGGAGAAGATGATAAGCCTTTATTTGACGCTGTAATTGCTCAGAAAAAAGCTAAAGGATTTAAGCTACTATTCTCCCCTGGAACTAGACAGGTTTCCGAGCCATTGCTAGAAGTGAAAGACATACTGCAGAATACTGACATTTTAATCGTGAATAAAGAGGAAGCCAAAAAACTAACCCGTCTAAAAACGGAATCCGACGAAACACTATTGAAAACTTTGTATGCCATGGGACCACGCACTGTCGTCATCACTCGCTCACAGCATGGCTCTATCGGCTATGATGGCACGAACTTTATCAAAGTCGGAGCTTTGCCCGTAGACACTGTCGAGTGCACCGGTGCTGGAGATACTTATGCTGCCACGATGGTGGCCGCCCTGGCTATGCAAAAAGACCTGAAAACCGCGATGGAATGGGGCGCCTTGAATGCTTCTAGCGTGATTACCCAAATAGGTTGCGTCAATGGTTTATTGGATATGAGCGGCTTGCAACAGAAGTACACCCAGGACGCAGCGCAGCTAAAATATGTAGAACCTCGCATTTAATTTATACCTTATTGAAATTTTATGGCTCTCGATCTTTTAGAACCTTTATCACGTGATGGCAAGATCTTGATGTTGGCTTACGATCAAGGGTTCGAGCACGGCCCAGCAGATTTCAATCAGCAAAATTACGATCCTAACTACATCTTGGCTATCGCTAAAGAAGGCAAATATACCTGTGTGGCTTTGCAATACGGGATTGCCAGCAAATTCTGGCAAGGCAACTTTGAAGACGTACCACTTGTTGTGAAGCTTAACGGCAAAACCAATTTGGGTAAAGAAGTCGTATCCTTGCCTAATTCCACAGTAAGGGATGCCCTGGAACTGGGAGCCAAAGCTGTAGGATTCACCATCTATCTCGGCAGCGAGCATGAGGCAGAAATGATCAAAGATTTCGGTGACATCCGCGATGAAGCCCACAAACATAACCTGGCAGCATTTGCCTGGATGTATCCATTTCTGACTGAACCAAGTAGCAACGATGATGAAGTCGAAGCAGACATCGTGGCTTACGCCGCGCGTGTGGGTGCAGAGCTAGGGGCAGATGTAGTCAAAATTAAGTATCCTCATCAGCCAGAAAAGCTTTCTTGGATAATCGAAAATGCAGTTGGCACCAAAGCTATTCTCTCCGGCGGTGAAAAAGTCACAGAAGATGAACTTCTGGAGAAAGTTAAAACCTTCGTCGATGCTGGTGGAGCCGGAGCTGCGCTTGGTCGCAATGCCTGGCAGCATCAGAACCCTGTTGAACTCAGCGAGCGCGTGGCTCGCGTGATCTGGGGCTAGTCTTCAATACTCATGATATAATTCAGCGTCAAACTATCCTTAGGAGGATTCTATGTCTACGGTTATGCGCGATACGTTCCGCGTAAAGAAGTTGGTCCTTGAGTCCCAGAACGGTGACTTAGTGCTCGATGTACGCTCAGGCAAAGTGATCTGGATTGGCATCAGTGAGTACGTAAATGTCGATATCTATGCGCAATCACGCGGGTCAGTGGAGCTGTCGCCCAGTGAAAAGTCACTGGTGGAAACATACTTCAGCAGCCTGTACAGAGCGAACGTGGTCATCGCCTGGCGCGACTCGAAACAGGGGTCAACCACACGCAAAATGACAATTGACCTGGGAGCGAAGTCCGTCACAGTCAATTTCATGCCTGTGAGGCTGCTTACGTGCAGCTCGCAGGGCGTAGCGAGCAATGAGGTTGCGCATCTAGCGAGTCTAGCTCCGGGTTCGATTCACCTTGAACCACAGGAGTTGCGCGCGCTCGAAACCGAACTACGCGGGCACTTCTCATCGTTCGCGTGCGATTGGTAAGGATAGAAAAAAGCCGCGGAATAAATTCCGCGGCTTCATCATTTCTAATTCCAACTATTTCTTTTCTTCTAGCTTCTGCAGGATTTTCTCAAAGTGGTCATGCTGCAATTCTAAATGGTGCAGCACAGCTTCAATCTCACGCTCAGCTTTTTTATTTATTTCATAATCTTCCTCAGCACGAATCTCGGCGTAACGCCCCTGCAGATTTTGGCCTACCATGATCAAAGGTAGTAGCAAAATTTGGATCATATTGGATATGAACAACCACAGCACAAATGCAGGATATGGATCAAATCGAAAGCTGTCAGGTCCTATGGTATTCCACAGAAGCCAAACTAACGTCCAACCTAGAATTATTAAGAAAAAGCCAGGAGTGCCAACTTTGTTGGTAATGTAGATTGCTAGTTTCTCTAGTGTGGTGAAACTTTCCTTATGCACTTGAGCTACGTTGCGTACGGGTTTGCGAAGCTGCTTGAGCTCGGCGAGAGATAGGGGTTTATTATCGTCCATTTCAACTTGTGTAAATATGTATTTGCTTGATTCTACATTATTTTCAGCCATTGTGCCTATACTGCGTCCGGAGGGATTCGAACCCCCAACCACTGGTTCCGAAGACCAGAGCTCTATCCAGTTGAGCCACGGACGCATAGTAGGATTATACAATGAAAAAGGGCCGGTTAGGGCCCTGACTTAGAAAGCGACGAGAGGTAATTTATGCCTCCAATGGATAGGCTTACGAAAAAGATAATGTTCAGAATTCGCATTTGCCATTTATGCTTTTCGATATTAATCGATAGCTGCACGGTTATCCTATTAGCGTTGTTGGTATCGCCCTTCATGGTGGCCTTAAGTATCGGCCCAATTTCTGGCAATATACCGCTAAGCATAATCATACCAATGGAGGAGAAAATCATCGCCGCTAAGCACCAAGCTTGTACCACTGTCATGACAACCCTCCTATGCTTCCAAGTTGGAGGATTATACCAGAAGTTTACGTAATGACGCTGGAATTGCTCGGCAGCCGCACTCTTTGGCATGTTCTTTGTGCCAAGCGATGCGCTGTGCCAGGGTAGGATTTTTTGGCATTTTATGAGCTGCATGCCAGGCAGCATTGATTTTGCCCAAGGCTAGCCTGCGGCTTCAACCAAAATTACTCCTATTGAGGCTACTACCGCAAATACCAGCAAGCCTAACCATGCTAGTCGGATATCGCCAGCGATAGGCTTATCGCTATCCTTCATCCTTGCAAACTTGCTACGGCTGACCAGCCCGATTGTTAATCCCACAACAAATACCAACACAATCTTGACCCAGAATAATGGATTCGCACTCACTTTATCCCACTCGCTCATCGCCAAATACAAGCCAGTTAGCACTTGTATGCCGATGGTTATGCCAGCGATCTTCCAGATGCGATCCAGCAGTATTACTAAGTCGTGGGTAATCGGAGGTCGTAATTGAATAATCAGCGATACAAAGGCGATGCCGATGATAACTGTAGCTCCCAACACGTGCAGAATTAAGACTATGGTATGCAAGGTTTCCATATGGTGAAAATTTAATATACTCAATGCTAGTCTATCTGAAGAATTTGAGCAACGTGACTTGTAATGAAGAAATCATATGAGTCGGGAGAGACTCGAACTCCCAACCAATCCCGACTTGTCGGGACTGCTCTACCACTGCACTAATTTATGAGTCGGGT
>CAYXSB010000026.1:0-2428 GCA_964466865.1 uncultured Candidatus Saccharibacteria bacterium | reverse complement strand
ACCAATCCCGACTTGTCGGGACTGCTCTACCACTGCACTAATTTATGAGTCGGGTGGGATTTGAACCCACGACCAAGCGCTTAAGAGGCGCCTGCTCTACCACTGAGCTACCGACCCACAACATTCAATATCAAGCGAAATTTTAACTTACCTGTGAGCTATTCATATGAGTCGGGGGAGACTCGAACTCCCAACCAATGCCTTAAAAGGGCACTGCTCTACCATTGAGCTACCGACCCACAACATGAACAACTAACGAGATTTTAAACTCCCAACCAATCCCGACTTGTCGGGACTGCTCTACCACTGAGCCATTCATTCCGCTGCGCGGAACCGACCCAAATCCAAAAATTTAGCAGCGAATTATAACTCACTTCTAAGTTTTTGCATTCCACCTTTTAGTTATTCACATGCGTCAGGAAGGATTCGAACCTTCGACCTGCTACTTAGAAGGCAGCTGCTCTATCCAACTGAGCTACTGACGCGCACAGGCCTGTCTATCGACAGACAGGCTGATTATACTACATTCATAAGGGAATTGTCCGCTGCAGCATAAGCAAAAATCTTCACTAGACTCTACCTTAGCTATATATAAAGTATATTATGATATAATTCCCAAAAGGCAAAATGGAGGAAGCCTATGCTAATCGAAAACCTGGTTAAGGAATTCATAGAGAAGCCATTTGAAAACCTGTGGAAGCACCTGAAGACCCATATGGGGGCTGCAACTTTAGTAGTCACTGTTGAGTGCGTCATTTACATGCTGACCATCGCTTTGATTCCAAACAACGTGGAGACGGGTCCACTGAAGGTGATTATCACCTTTGTGATTTTACCTGTCATCGCCTTGGCCCAGGAAGCAAGTGCAGCAAGCGTAAAACAGCATCGCGCCGTGACTGATAGTGATGTAGCCCAGTTGCAGCTTTTCAAGCAACAGGCGAATATCCTCACAATTACAGGCCTGGTGATTCTGGTCGTTTGTAGCTTTGGCTTAATTCCAATACAAGTCGGCTCGGTGAGCATGATGATGCTGATGCCTTACGACATAGCGTTTACACTTGTGGCATTTGCCCTAATTGCAATGGGCAGAAGCGCACTCACGCTATACCGTAAACAAATGCGCTTCTACAAGAAACGTTAGACTCCACAAAAAACTCCGTGTTCACACACGGAGTTTTGCTTTCTATACGTCGGTAACTTAATGCATGGCCATTGCCGATTCTGCACCAGTCTCGTGATATTCGCCCTTTACGCGTTTGCGTAATAAGATGAACCATACCCAGCTAACTACTACCACCACTGCACCGATTAACAATGGAGATTCTGGGGTGAGCTGAGCAGCAATATAGCCAGATAGAATTGGTGGAATTGATTGGGCGAATGCGGCTACGCTGGAGCTGATTCCCAACACTTCACCTTGTACAGCCTGATCTGCTGAACGACTAATCAGCGCAGTCAGATTTGCATTTACCAATCCATTAAAGATGGCAAATATTGGCATCACGAAATAGATCTGCCAAGACTGAGTCGTCAGGAATAGTAGCAAAATGCTGATACCCGTGCCCAGCAAGCTGACTTGCATTACTTGCTTCTCTGAGAAACGTTTTGCCAATCTGCCGGTGATAACTATTTGGGTAAACGCAATCCAAATTCCGATATAGGAGAATAAGTCCCCTACATTTCCTTGGGTGAACGCATACCTGGTAATGAAGAACACGCTGGCAAAAGTAGTGAAGAATGTAAAACCGCCGACGTACAAAGAGCTAGTCACAAACAAAGTGTTCAGAGTTTTGTTGGTGAAGGCTTTGAAAATATTGTGAATAGACTTAGTCCATTCAATTATCAGCTCTTTATTTGGAGTCTTATGAGTTTCTGGGAAAATGAACCATACTGACAGAATATTTAGGAAACACAAAATTGCTGCAAACCAGAATGGCGTCGTGGCATTGAAAAAGCTTAACACAGCAGGGTCAGATAACTTTCCGCCGATATATGGTCCGAGAATGAATCCCAAACCGAAAGCCGCTCCGATTAAACCAAAGTTCTTGGCTCTATTCTCCGGAGTGGTGATGTCAGCAATAGCTGCCTGGGCCACAGAAATGTTACCACCAGTGATCCCATCCAAAGCTCGGGCTAAAAATAGCAATGGAATGTTCTGCCACATGATTCCCAAGGCAAATAGCACATAAGAAATACATGTGCCGGCAAGCGAAATCAGCAAGATTTTCTTACGTCCGTATTTATCGGATAGCTGTCCTAAAATAGGCGCCGCAATGAACTGACACAATGGATAAACCGCAGTTAGGAAACCCAGCAAAATGAAGCCCTGCTCGATAGTAGTACCAGCAGTTAGCATGTAATAAGGTGAACGGGGATTAGCTAGCAACAAAGGAATTACGGGAATGAGGATACCAAAACCAATGAGGTC
>CAYXSB010000025.1:0-11035 GCA_964466865.1 uncultured Candidatus Saccharibacteria bacterium | reverse complement strand
GTTTGCTCATGAGTGATGACTTTGCAACCTAACAGGCGACCGCATACGACTACTGGCAGGGCCAAGTATCCACCAAATGACATGATCAACTGAGGACGATAGCGCAAAATAATACCGGTAGCGGCTACAAATCCCCACGGAATTTTCACGAGATTTCGCACTCCAGCGGTCCAGCCATCACTACCCCAGTTTCGGGATAACTTCCCGGCTTTGAGATCAATGAATTGAATATTCTGATTAGTTACTGACTTAAACTCAGCAGAGGGCTCTTTATCTCCAGTTTGATTGTATTTATGGCCGACCCAGATGAAATCGCTGAAGCCTCTGCTCTGCAGTTCCGACAGGACTGCCAAAGCTGGGGTCAGATGTCCACCAGTAATTAAGATTCTCGATTGTAATTTTGCAGAATTAGACATGATTAATTGTACGCTCGTTTATAAATTGCGGTACCAACCTTCCAGGTGATGTATTCAAACCCTAAAAATAGCACGTAAATGGCTGTCAGCTCTTGAAAAATGTTCGCCGGCAAATATTTAATTAAGTTGGAAGTGGTAGGATCCAGCTGCCAATAAGTATTTAAGGGAAATAGGATCTGATGAAATAAAATGAAGCTGCGATCCCAAGTCGCCAGAAATAATACTCCAACAGCAATCGTGAATATGAGTACAAATCCTGTCATTCTCTCGGTTTTGTCCATTAACTGCAAGATTTGCTCTCGCTTATACTGAATTGCCCACCACACCACGCTGACAATCTGCACGATCACGGCAATGCCGACAATAGTATACAGGGTCATGAAAATATTTTGGACGTCATGCATGTGAATGATGTCTTCAGGGGAGAAAAAGTCGGAGTCTAAAGTAGTATTAAACGGTGGTTGTAGATACGATAACACATGCGTAAATCGGGCATTTAATTCTTCTATGCTACGATGTTGCGGCGCGAAATTGTCATAGACGTGATAACGGCTAAATGCGTCGAAAAAGTAAGGGTTCAGATACGTAATAATTATAAACGGCAACACCAAAAATATTACGCAACTGGCGACTACAAAACTGATGCTAGCGAATTTCTGCATTGATTATTATATCAATTCCACATAGGGAAATGGCAGGAAGTGGTATACTTAGCGCGGAGAAAAGGCTTTAACTTAACAACTTATAATCTTATCTATGTTGAACTTTCTAACTAGTCTAATTGACTCAAACGATTCCCATGTAAAACAGGCACGCAAAGTCGTGACCAAAATCAACGACCTCGAGCCACAGGTGCAGCAAATGAGCTACGAACAGATTCGGGCTCGTGTGAAGGAAATGCAATCTCAGCTGGCAGAAATGGTCAAGAAAATCTCCGATAAAGATCGCACCTCATTACGTCGCATCGACCGTAGCAAAGGTTTGCCGAAGCATGAACTAGAAATCCAGGCCAAACTACAAGAATTCTTGCCGGAAATGTATGCGTTTATTCGTGATACTTATTCTCGGGAAATGGGCATTCGTCATTTTGACGAGCAAATGATTGCCGGTGTAATTCTGTCCCAGGGTCAGAAATTAACAGAACTGAAGACTGGTGAAGGTAAAACCATGGTGTTCAACTTGCCAGCATTTCTGTATGCCTTGGTGGGTCGTGGTGCGCATTTGGTGACTGTGAACGATTACCTAGCCAAGCGCGATGGTGAATATGCTGGACATATTGCTGCAAAGTTGGGTTTAAGCGTAGGGATCGTGGCTCCTGGCGGTGTGTCTTACCGATATATTTCTGGCGAAGAAGTACGCAAGTTTAAAGGCGAGGAAGCTTATGCAGAATTAGAAGCACTGGGTAAACCAAAGCTATCGAACATGAAAGGCATTAATTTGCTGGAATGTTCTAAACGTGAAGCTTACAACTGCGATGTGACTGTCAGCGTCAACAACGAACTCGGCTTCGACTATTTGCGCGACAACATGGCAACACAGCTGGATCAGTTGGTACAGCGGGAACTGTACTTCTGTATCGTGGACGAAGCCGACTCGATTTTGATCGACGAAGCCCGCACTCCGCTTATCATTTCTGCAATCCCGTCCGAGTCAGATACTGAAAAATACAAGCGATTTGCCAAAGGCGTAAGTGATTTGGAAGAAGATAAAGATTACACTGTCGACCACAAGCGTCGAGCGGTGACTTTGACTGAGGATGGAATTCTGCATGTGGAAAAGAATCTCGGCATCGACAATATCTGGACCGACTATTCGATGGCCCATCACATTGATAATGCGCTGCGTGCCAGGACTATGTTCCAGCGCGATGATCATTACTTAGTACGCAATGGCGAAGTTATGATCGTGGATACATTCACGGGACGTGTGATGGAAGGCCGACGTTATTCTGAAGGCTTGCATCAAGCAATTGAAGCTAAAGAAGGTGTAGAAATCAAACAGGAATCTCGGACATTCGCTACCATTACATTCCAGAATTTCTTCCGATTGTACAAAGTGCTGTGTGGTGGTTCGGGTACGATTCTGACTGAAGCTGAAGAATTCTACAAAATATATTCTCTAGAGTCTGTAGTGATTCCTACCCATCGGAATATTGTGCGTGAAGATAAAAACGACCTGATCTACCGCACTGAAGAAGCTAAGTTCAAAGCAGTAGTCAAAGAAATTAAAGCACGCTACGAAAAAGGCCAGCCGGTGTTGATCGGTACAGCTTCGATCGAGAAGTCGGAACTGCTATCGAGCTTGTTGGATGAGGCTGGCGTCAAGCATACAGTGTTGAATGCCAAATACCACGAGCGGGAAGCGCAAATCGTATCTAAAGCTGGTGAACGTGGTGCCGTCACTGTCGCTACCAACATGGCCGGCCGCGGAACTGATATTCCGCTAGGCGAAGGTGTTACTGAACTAGGTGGGTTGGCGGTAATTGGTACTGAACGTCATGAAGCTCGCCGTATTGATAACCAGCTACGTGGACGTTCTGGACGTCAGGGAGATCCGGGCTACACCCGCTTCTACGTGTCATTGGAAGATACCATCATGAAAGTCATGGGTGGCGACTTCTTGTCCAAGTCCGTAGGTAAACTGATGGATGATGAATTGCCAATTGAACTAAGCCTGATCAGCCGTCAGATTGAGACTGCCCAGAAACGGATTGAAGGTATGAACTTTGATTCCCGCAAGCAATTGGTCGACTACGACGATGTGATGAACCAGCACCGTGAGGTATTCTACCAGCGCCGGTTCCGATTGATGGAGTTGACCGAGAATGCTTTAGGTCGGTTTGTACGTCCGGAATCATTTGAGGACGATAAGGCCAAGGATATCCGTCAGACCGAGACTATGCAGGACTTGGCTGATTATGTACGCGAGATTGTAAATAAAGAATTAGAATTCTCCATTCAGTCACAATTCAACTACGACAGAATTCTAGATGATGAACGTGTGAAGTATTTGGTCAATGATGTGTTGGATTTTGCACCAGATACATTGATTGCTAAAGCTTTCGGTGTAAAGCCTTCCCAGCTGGCTGAAACTTTTAAACAAGAATTCACCAAGAAGAGTCAAGATGAAGTTACAGCATACCTAGAAAAGGGCTTTAAGACCTTGCTGGACGAACGCTTAGAAGAGTTTGGTAACGATCTACCGTTAGTGGCGAAGATGTTGATCTTGGACAGTATGGACAAGCAATGGGTGGATCATTTGGAGACGATGGCGGACATTCTGGAAGGTATCGGGTTGCAAGCTCACGCTCAACGCGATCCATTGGTTGAATACAAAAATGTCGGGTTCCGCCAGTTCCAGGAGTTCATCAATCGTATCGATAGTTCTGTGGCTCGCCGGATTATGAAAGTTACGCGGGTACAGCAACCACCAACTCCTGGTCTGCAAAATCTGGTGACTAACGATAGTGACATTACAGATATCTTGACCGGTGATCACGAAATTAAGGCTGGAAATATAGATTTAAGTCAAATTGTGCGCCAGAGCAATCGCAAAACTCAGACTTTACGTCGTCAGGTGGAAGCGGTGGGCGGCACAGCGACGACTGTTAACGGCGTAGAAATCGGTCGTAACGATCCATGTCCTTGTGGATCGGGATTGAAATATAAGAAGTGTGGCTTGATAAATTCTCCAGAGCACCAAAAGCTCATGGCAGAAATGAAAGCTAACTAGTTTATTCCAAAGAAATGAAGCGCGGCCTAGGGAAACCTAGGCCGCTGTGGCTATTGCGGAGTCAGAAATGTACTGTCGATTGCTGAAAGCCCGGCAATCTCGCTGCGTTGAATACACACGCTGTCACCTAGATTAGACTGAATGCACACGTAATTGTCGCCGATTACTGATACATGTCCAGAATAATGTGAAGACGTATGCACTGTCAGCAGAGAAACGTCTATCGGATGTCCAGCCTTTGTTTTGGCAAGCAGCGACCCGAATACCTGATCAAGCGTATTTGCGGTAGCACTTGCCGAGTGAGGTTGCGTTAGAAAGACTATTCCTAAAAGCATTACTATCCCAACCACGAATACTACTGCTTGGAATGCCTTTTGTCTTAAACGGTTTTGCATACTGCCTCCTGCTAATTAGCCTTGCCGCCGATTATACTACATGTCTATGATATGATTAGGTAATTTCGAATATGGTCACTAAGAACACTGAAGCAATTATCAAGCTACTTGAAGATACCGAGGCGGCGCATCACGCTTTTGAATTTGCCTTGGGAAAGAAGAATTCTGACTGGGCCACGTGGTATGCCCAGTATATGTTGGAACACGGCCTAGATACGCATTTAACAGTGCAGGCACTAGCTAGTCTGCTGTTATTGGCAGCAGACAAATACCAGCCTGATCAGCATCAGAGTAGAAATGCATACATTGCTGAATTTCTCAGCGATGCCATATAACTTCAATTTGCTGGTAGTGCTACTACCGGACTTTCATCCACCATCCAGGCTAAATGCCAATAGTCAGTGTGAATATCTTTGTCGCAGTCTGTGTTCTCACATACTGTAACTATGTTGGCGGCGCCATCATTACAGATAACTGCACCAGTACATTTCTGCTTGCGGCTCAAGTACCACCCAGCGTTAGCTGCGATCACTGGTGCAAACTGTCGATCAATCACATCCAAAGCGCCGTGCTGAATATGGGTCACGGGACTGACATCGTCAAAGGTGTCGGTGACAATCCAGGAAATATATTCCGGCCAACCGATCTGGGCACCACTAGCCACTCCACAATTGGGAATCATGCCCCAGCGGCTGAGTTCACGCTTTGGTAAATATAAGCACGGATCTTTGGCGACACCATTATCGGCAACCACAAAATGCACATGCGTACCGCTACATACCCCTGTGCAGCCCTGCATCCCCACCATCTGACCAGCTTGAACGTAATATTCTCCAGGAAATTTATTTAATGGGTCCAACAGTGTTTGCTGTAAGTTGAAGCCAATGCTGCCCAGTAATTGAATAGTGTGACTGATCATGGCTTGCGTGTCTGGGTATAGCCCTAGAAGTTTATAATCATAGGAATTTATCGCCATATAGCCTTGGTCTAGTTGATAGCGCTCCTGCTCTGCTTCTAGCTGCCTTAACTTGCCGGCGATATCCAAAGTATTTGTGCCCGGGAACAAGTCAGTGTGGGCCAACTGTAGCTCGTAAATCTGGTGCACATCATCAAGCGCTGTCAGCTTATTATTCAAATTCAATAAGTAGTCATCAATGTTTTGGGTAGTAAAGTCACCGAAGTGGATGGTTTTAGTCAGCGTGTTGGAGTCTTGCTGGAGCTTGTCGATACGGGCAGTAATCAATCGGCGTTGATCATGAAGTTGCCACCAAGCAACTCCACCGATGACTAGTGCTACTAATCCCAGAATCAACAATAGGCGCATGCGTTTAACCAGAAGTTTCGACATGCGCCTATTCTAACATTATTAGATTGCGATTTATTGTGCCGGTCGCTCCAGTAAAGTCACGTTTAGATTCAACTGTTGGGTGCCGCGCTGCACCGTAACCGCAATGGTATCACCGACTTTGAATTGCTGAACTAAAGTCTGCAAATCATGTGTAGTATCGAGCTTTTGACTATTGATAGATGTAATCACATCACCGCCTTTGATGCCGGCTTTATCAGCTGGTCCACCCACAATCACTCCTGCGTTAGCTCCAGTATCGGTTAGCACATAAGCGCCGTAAGTTACTGACAAACTGTACTGTTTAACGAGAGCGTCATCCACAGGCAGGTATCGTACTCCCAAATATGGACGCACAATTTTGCCGGTAGTGCTGACAGACTGAACGATAGTTTTGATGCTATTGATGGGGATGGCAAACCCAATGTTTTGGGCATCTTGGGCGATGGCGACATTCACGCCGATCACTTTGCCATCAATGTCTAATAGTGGTCCGCCGGAATTGCCAGGGTTAATGCTAGCGTCGGTCTGCATTACGTTGGTCAGTTGCTCACTGCTGGCTCCAGTGCCGTCGCTGGCAGTGATTGATCTGCTGAGACCGGAAATAATACCAGCGCTAACTGTGTTGCTAAATTCTCCTAGAGAATTACCAATGGCGACTGCGGTTTGGCCGATTTTCACAGTGTCAGAATCACCTAAGGTGAGTGGAGTCAACGGCTTGTCGGTAGTGATCTTGACCATGGCGATATCAAGGACGGTATCACGGGCGATGACTGTAGCTGGTAGCTGTGTGCCGTCATTGAGGATGGCGGTGTAAGTGGCCGTGGTATCTTCTACTACGTGTCTGTTGGTGAGAATTAGGCCGTCAGTGGAAATAATGAAGCCACTGCCTGCACCTACTTGCTGCAATTGGGTGCTACTGCTGCCACCTGATTGTGGCTGAGACTGTGGTGTTTGTGGTGAGCCATAGTAATACTGGAAGAATGGCGAGTTAGAAAATGGATTTGATAGATCTTGCTGAAGTTGGCTGACGTTCTTGCTGATGACAATGCTGACAACTGAAGAGCTGGCTTTGGTAGCCACATTAACAATGGATGATTGGCTATCAGACGCTGGTGCAGAATTGGTCGCAATATTTACGGCGCTAAATATACCACTGCTAAACAGTCTGCTGCCTATCAGGCTACCGGCGACTCCGGCACAAAATGCAAACATAACCATAAATACTCCGAGGATGCCCATGGCCAGAATTATGCGTTTAGAACTGCTTGATGCCATATGTAATTACACTAAAAATAAAACATGATTGTGTTGTGAGGTCATTATAATACGGGAGAATGAAAATGGTGTGAAAATAGTCGGTCGCGTTGTCTCGGTTAGGCAGACCAATCCGGGAGTGATTGAGCAGCCAGTGGCGACTCTTCGCGCCACAGTACGCTTGCTCAATTCGCATCCACGGCTTATACCAGCAAAACTAAGATAACGTGGTGACCAATTTATTCATTTGACACCATTTAGGTGATACCCGATGATGCTTTTAGCTTGCATTTTGGCATTCAGAAGCACTTCACTGGGGATGCCCATGGCACGGCCTTTTTCGTCATCCACTTCTAGAATGTCGCGCAACATTACGATGTTACTCATAAACAACTGCATCAAGTAGGGATCAAGACTCTCGACGCTGCTTATAGGAAATAGTCCGTTGCCGATCACTTTATCCATGATGCTATCTCCGTAAGGTAGCTCCATAGTTAGCAACTTCATGCCTACACACTTAGCATAGTCGATCGCATCCAAAGTAGGTTTGGTATTGGTAGCCAACCATACTTCCGTGAAGCCTTGGCTTTTATGGGGACTATTTCTGAGATCCAGGAATCTGGCATAAGTGTACATGGTGATAGTGACATCGGATTTGATACCTTCATGGTTATGAAACTTGGCTTCCACCATTTCTAGGTGCTTATCTTTTTCAGCGACGACATCGATTTCATGAGTGACGCATTTGCCTTTAACAAACACGCTTACTTCTACATCATATCCATCCGCTTCAAATAAATGTCCGATGTACTGTTCAAATATATGTCCCGCTGGACCGAGTTTACGCATGTCTGGCTTCAAGTTGTAACGTGCGCTTAGTACTTCACCCTCAGGGAGCTGTCGTAATGTGGCTGTAACTGTCTCAGCGATTTCACGCGTAGAAGTTTTTTGAGTTAATTTTGTTTCGACGTCAGACACTACCTTAGCGATCTCATTTTGGGGGACTTTGATGCGTTCCAAAAACTTAGTGAGTTTGGCTGGGGAGAATTCTTCAATGTCACCGGAAGCTTTTTGAACAAGAATGGGTTTATTCATATTAGTTTGTAATGTTAATTGTAGTATTACCTAAGTTCGGATTGAAACTGCTGCCCTTACCGTCATTGGCAAATAGCTTTGTCCCTGTGGTAAATGTTACTTGCGTGTTGCCGCTCTGCTCTGCCACAAACCATACTCTAGCAACTGTACCTACTGTATCCAGGAATCCAGGATTTGCCAGTCCTTCTATAAGTTGAATGCTGCCGGTGTCGTTACTGAACATATTAGCAACTTCAACTGCTGCAAACGACGATGAGGTATCAATTCGTGAAATCTGAATATAGTTTTTATCAAAGCTTAATTCGGCGCGGACCAAGTTTATCGGTCGGGTCAGTCGCTGCAACTGAATGTCAAAAGATGACTGCTGGCCTTTACGATAACTATCAGCCTGAGTAATCGTTATCAAATTTAACGAGGGATTAAACAATGAGCTATTACTGGATGTATTTTCTGTCATTAGCAGTACGATTGCAATCACTCCTAGGATGACCAATCCCATAATCAAAAACGGCAAGCGATCGTTGGCGAGGCGTTTATTTCGTTTGCGACGTCTTAATAGTATCAGCAAACTCAGTAGAATTAAGGGCAACAAGCAGCAGATGCATAACAAGCCGGCTTCCAGCTGGGGGTTGAGGCTAGTAGCGAACGATGTCACCGGTGTCGTCAAAGTCCCTGTCTGTCCACTGATTTTGCTTAGAGTGTTTTGCTGCTGGGTGTAGAACAAGATTATCGACAGGTCAGACTCATCGATCTTGCCGTCAGCGTTGATGTCATAAATAGCGTTCGCAGGGATAGAATTCTGTCCATAGACGCCAATATAGCCGAGGAAAAAGCTGCGAAAATCGGTAGCAAAGTTCAGAAAGCCGTTGGTGTCGGGGTCGAATCGACATATGGTTAAGTACGGATAAGTGCATTGGTTAGGGATTGGAGTTGGAGTAATGGGCGGCGTGACTTGTGTAGTTATAGAAAATGCTAGCGCCGTGCTGGAAAAGTCATTGTTGGCATTTATTAACGAGGCTTGTAGTTTGTAATCGCCTATCTGGAACACGCTTGCCCTTAGACTGAACACAAACTTGCCGTCACTGCCGGTAGTAGTGGTGTAGGCTGCGTTTTGAGGTCCTTGAATGTCTATGTGAACTCCCGCTCCTGGTTTGCCATAGCCAGAGATCTGCAAAGATTGATCCGAAGTAAAGCTAGCAGCATTTAATACCAAGGTGGGAGGCAAATTAAGCGTAACTTGCGCTGTTTGAAATTCAATTACAACGATGTTTTGCTGAACGGTGATAGTACGATTACCAGCTGGATCTACAGAAAATATGTTAATGATGTGAATACCCGCCGGCTCGGCGGATAGCAGTTTGGCATAATATCCTGTGGAGTCAGAAACCGTGGTGCCGATGAAGGCGGCGCTTTCCATGAATGTGACTAGAGAATTGGGAGAAGTATAACCACTAACCTGTGCTGCAGTATTGCTGACTTTGGCTGTAACCAGCGCAAACACTTTAGCCCTGCCGGCGAAACCGAAGAGCATAAGCACTAAAAAGATAGTTGGACCTAAGTTACGTAACCTCACCGGTTAACCTTTGATAATTATCTTGAGAGCCTTGTTTATACGCTTACGTAGTAGTAGGTAGAACAGAATTACTAAGGCGATGCCTATTAGTACCGGGATTAATACACCAAGGTTGAACGCGTAGAAATAAGTTTCGCTACGCATAACCTGACTCGTGGTGCCGTAGAATAACTCCAAGTCAGCTTTGTAATATCCGATGCGGGTGAAATCGAACGCTTGATCAAATAGGCGTTTGCTACCAGGCAACACATTCTTACCGTCGATCTGGACTGTCTGGACTCTATTGCCGAACAGATCAGTAACGTAGATGTATCCAGTGGGTTTGTAATGAATCGTACCTGTATTTTCGACTACCGCGTCTAACTCGACATGCGGCTCGGTGTAGTACTGATTAGTAGGCAAGAAGCTATCGATAGCTCCAGCTTCAATTACATTTCCAGGGATCTTGATCAGAATCAAGGCGCCGATTTGCTGCAAAACGCTAGCTCCGTTGGCGCCGGCGACTTCAGCAGCGAGGCTGGTCGAAAATACGATTGCCCCGTAATGACTTCCGGGCTCAGTATTGGTAGGAATATTTAGCGCATAACTAAATAATGCAGTCGTGTGGGGAGAAACTGTCTGAGTATCAGTATCCAAAGTGATCCAAGTATCGATGGCGTAGGTAGTACGCTCGTCAGTGAGGGACACTTGCCCGCCATCTCCATAAGTCACAAAATTCTCCGGCTTCGCTGAGATGGTCAGCGGAAACGAAGATAAATTCTCGATCTTAATGGTATTGCTTAGTTTATCGCCAGGATTGGCAGTGATTTCAAACGAAGGTGGGGAAACCGAGAAAGAACTGGCGGTGGTAGTATCAGGTGGTGCCGATTGGGCACTTCCGATAGTATTAAACACTACAGTTCCTAATGTGAGCAGTACGATAATAAATACGAGCTTCTTTTTCATATCCTGCGTAAAAAATCTAGTGCGTCCGCCTCACTCAATAAGTTGGAGTGGCAATGTATATAACAGTAGTCGTATAAGCTCCAGATTGCGTAGTGGCAGCGATACCTGCTTGGAATCCAACACGTGTGGTCTCTGATGCTGCTGCTGCATTAAACGCTACTTCCAGTGGACCAGTCGTGAACTTCGCCCAGTTACCTCCGGTAAATCTAGCAGCAGTACCTGTACCTAAGACTGCGTCATTGGTAGTGTAACCAAATGCTTCTGTACCGGCTGCCGA
>CAYXSB010000024.1:0-11344 GCA_964466865.1 uncultured Candidatus Saccharibacteria bacterium | reverse complement strand
ACTCTAAGAGAATCCGGCTATCGCTGTGATTCATACGTTGCCAATATTCGCTCAAAATCCCGGGGTCAAGATATGCGGACAAGATTTTTATGGAGCCATCGAGTGCGTTCATTACGTTCAACTTTATGGCGGCGCCGAACCTTAGGACGTGGGCTAGTCCCACCAGTCTGCAAAGCATATACTTTCGGGACAACCCGGCCTTAACGATAGCGCTGACCAACGCAATTCTGGCGACTTTATCTTTCACACGTTTGTCGACGGCAAGCTTCACAGCCAGCGCGCCACCGAAAGAGTAGCCGATCAAAGAGAAGCGATTCAGTCCAAAATGTTCAATTATTTGGACTGCGATCTCTATATAGTCATCAACATCAAATTCCCGATTTTGAAATACATCTTCGCTCCAACCACCCCAACCAGGTAAGTCGAAAGTAACGAATCGAAACTTAGTTTGATCGTAGAAACGGGTGAATAGCTGGTACACGAAACCGGAGTGCGGAAAGCTGGGGAAAGCAAAGATGGTTTTGTCACCAGTACCGAATACGTAAGTCTCAATCCATTTGCCCTTGTATTGAACGCGTTCTGAAGTATAGTGAAAATTGAGGTTCAGTTCCTCCAAGCTAGATACCGACATTTGTACTGTGTAATCAGGGCATTATATAGAAAAACTCAAGACAAAGAAAAAGCGCCTCTTATAAAAAGAGGCGCTTGCTTTCAGGCCTGGGGCAGAGTCGTCAGGTATGCTTCAGCTTGCTCGACGGTGGGAAACACACTTAGTCCCCACCGGGCGGCAGTCTTGCCGACAATCTTGATCATATCTCGCACGAATCCCCGCCCTGCGAATACCACCACAATCGGATTCCCAGCCATTTTGCGATGCTGGGTGATCTTCAGTGATACCTGGGCGATGCCGACAAAATCGTGAGGAATTTCTTTCAGTCGGGAGAGGTCGACGAACAGCGCCACTTTTGATTGTTCAACCTCCGCCACGAGAGTCACAAACTGCTCAGCTGATTTCTTCATCGTCTCCTGGGTGATGGGGACATGGTGAGCGATCTTTATTGTCGTCCACGCCCCATACGTCATGACCCTGATATCGAATCCGTCTAGTGGTTTAGTATCAATACCTAACACGATAGCCTCCTTGGTTTACTTCATTGCGTAGAATACGATCATGAGAAACGTAGCTGTACTTAGCCAGCACGTTAACAACCAATAAGAAACTGTGTCATCAGGCTGATTGCGATACTTCAACACACGTACCGCAATGACCAGGCTGATGGCATCCATGGGCAACGCTAGCCAGATCGGATGAGGAAAAATATACAAATGAGTCCAAATCGGTAATGCGCAAAATCCGATCGCAAAGAAATACCTGGCTGAATTGCCAAACACGATGGGAAAGGTCTTGCGTGTGGGAGCATCGCCTGCGACATCGCGCAAGTCTTGAATCCCGATTAACACTAATACTGAAATTGCAATTCCCAATATTTGCGGAACTGCGCTTGCGGGGATCTCACCTGCCACCAGTAACCAAGGTACGGTAAGCAATACAACTGTGCCGATTTCCATACCAAGATTTTTGCTGAGCCAGTGATTAGAACCTCCCAGGAAGTTTAGGATCACAGTGACAGCAATCCAAGTCAGTGACCACAACAACACGTTTGTGTAAGCACTTAGCGCGACAAAGGCTGCCATCCAGATTACTAGTCGCACCCTTGCCCCGGAGATAGTGATTAGACCTCTAACGATAGGCCTATGCAGTTTGCCGTTTGCGCGATCTTCTTCAGCAGTCAGCAACTGATTGCTGATAGTGAAGGTTATAGCATATAGGAAAACATACACGACGGCTTGCACAGGGAAAACGATGATGCCGAATTTCATAATTCCAGCGGCGATACCTACCAGTGTTGCTGGTATGATTGTGGCGCTAACATCCGATAGTAGAAATGCTTTGGTGACCTCAGATTCTTTGAGGATTAGAGCGATGGGTCTCATCGACAATCTCCTTGTCAAATAGCGTAAACAACAGTCCATTCGGCGGATTATAGATATTCAAGTTAAATTTGAGTTCAATGCAATGCGTTGACACTTTTAGAATTCTCTAGTAGCTTGTGAGTAATATTTCTGACATCTAACCAGATGAATGTTGTTGATCTGAATGACTCCACTGCTACCGAATCGTCCGCAAATAATCCCAGCGCTGAACCTACTTCCAGCTATACCCCTGATGAACTTACCAAAGAAAGATTTAGAAACCTAGCTGTAGTCGGCAAGGCCTTGATGCAAACTGAAAGCGAAGACCGTTACCAGACTGATTACTACATTGCAAAACAAGCATTGGAGAAATTCGTCGATTTGTATAACCGTCTGCAGTTAAGCGAGCAGGATAGAGCAGGGATGGATCAGTTGATTGCATATTTGCAGAAGAAGATAGATCGTCGCTTAAATGCTTCCCTGGAAACTTCCGAGTAATACTAATTATGCTTAATACATGGAAACTTACGATTCTGTTGTCATAGGTGGTGGTCCAGCCGGCTTATCTGCAGCTATTTATATGTGTCGGTTCAACCGTAGCTGTCTAGTGATTGATGCTGGGCGTGGACGGACTTGGACGCATGAGATTAACGAGAATTATTTAGGCTTCCCTGATGGAGTCGCTTCTAAGGTGTTACGTGCGTTAGGAGAGCAACAGGCGCGTAAATTTGGGGCAGAATTTGTCTATGACAAAATCAATTCTGTAGATAAAGAGGGAGAGTTATTTATGCTCAAGGGCGCAGAGGGAGAATATAAAACTCGGACAATTATCCTGGCTACTGGTGTGAAAGATGTGTACCCAGAATCCATTGAAAACATCACTGAGTACATCGGGCAGTCATTGTTCTGGTGCATTACCTGCGATGGTTACAAGGTGAACGGCAAAAACGTGATGGTGGTCGGCGAAGACGATGATGCGGTGTCTACGGCGTTACAGTTTATGAACTTCACTGATCAAATTACATTTGTCACTAATAAAGAAGTTGGTCAGCACGATATTAGCGCTAAATGGACTGAAAGATTGCAGGCTGCCGGGATTAAATTTTATGAAGGGAAGATCAAATCGGTAGCTGGTACTGACGGCATGTTTGAATCTGTAACCTTAGAAGACGGCCAATCAATTTCTCTTGAATATATGTTTAACCAACAGCCAGCGATGCCGAACAATGGCTTGGCCAAGATGCTGGATTTGAAGCTGAGCGACAAAGGCTACATTGAAACCAATGAAGAGCAGAGGACTAACGTCGCATTTGTATATGCAGCTGGCGACGTTACCCGTCCATATTCCCATCAAATTGTGACCGCAGCCCATGAAGGTTCGATGGCTGCGCAAGCTGCCAACTACGATATGTATAAGCCGGAGCAGAGAATGTAGTAACGCTTAGGCAAGAGAAGAATATTTATCCTTCCCCTGGACAAGTCCAACGGGAACCCTTTAATAAATATCCTTCTCTTGCCTTGGTAATACAGTCTGTCAACTTTGTTAGATACAAAAAACCTGAAGATTGCTCTTCAGGTTTTTCGCGTTCAATTCAGAGATTAGGCAGCGTAGCTGTCATCATCAGAGCTATTGTTGCCGTAGCTAGAACCACCGCGATTTCCACCACGGAATCCTCCGCGGTCTCCACCACGATTAAATCCGCCGCTGCGGTTACCGCCGAATCCACCACGATTGCCACCGCCAAATCCTCCGCGATTACCGCCGAAGTTTGTGCGAGGTTCTTGAGGACGAGCAAAGTCAACAGTAATATTCATGCTGCCGACTTTTTTGCCGTTGAATTCTGCAATAACTTTTTTAGCGTCATCAGGAGTCTTCATGACTATGAAAGCAAAGCCACGTGACATTACGCGTTGAGTTTCCTCATCGGTCTTGGTCATTAGCTTGGTCTCAGGATTGTCAGTATCGACTTCACCGACTGTGCTAAATTCTGCAACAAGGTCTTCTAGTTTGGTATTCCAATCTAAGTGACCTACAAATAGTTTTTTATTTTCTTCCATTGTAATTGTATTAAGTAACGAAAATTATCCACTAATCTCACTTGTATAGCTGAAATTATCCTCCTTTCTGAATTGAACAGTTAATTGAGATTGACTAGTTAGCCCGATTATAGCAAGTTCTTAGGCGAAATCTAGTAAAAAGAGAGATTTGTCGTCTTGCATTGGGGGCTGGTAGTTATTAGAATACGTGTAATTATCCCAAGTATATTTTAAGCAATTTTGATGTCAGATTGGACACAACCTATTTTCTCTACTGGAGCCGCGGCAATAATAATCGGTGTACAGCCCAAAACCCTTATCAACTATGAGAACTGGGGCTTATTCTCACCGAGTCGCTCAGCGACTGGTAGACGCAAGTATTCTCGCGAAGACATTTATGAAATCATGGCTATTCGTCATTTGCTGGAAAGTAAGAAGCTAACTATAAAAGGTGCATTGTTTGCTTTGGAGCTAATTGCCCTGGCTGCAGAGCAGGGAGTAGACCTGCGCGACCATATTTTGCCTCAGGAAGTGAGAATTACCATCGAGCAAAGAATTCCCCTGCTATAATTTCTGCAATGTCCGTTGAAGCTAGGAGTGGCTGATGATAACCACAATCTTTGACACGATGTCGGACGGAGAAGTTGACGCTTGGGTGCTGGATCGTGCATATAACCTAGTAGTCGCTGCCGCAGAGCAGAGTAAGGCACTTGGGCCTGGCGTGCTGCAATTGCTGACAGGCGAGTTCGTGGAGAAGTATCATGTCCAAACTGACGGAACTGTTGATTTATGCGCATACGTGCCGTTAGACACACTGAACTTTCCTCCGCCGGCAATGGCATACTTAAGGCAAGAATGCATGACAGGTACGGTGGTATGCTTGCTGCGTGGCAACGAACCGAGATTCATAAAAGTCTCGCGGCTAATGTACAGCTCACAAAAATCAACGCACCTCAACTGACCAGAATGTCTGCCCTCCAACTTCGGAGGGCATCTTTTTACTTGCTCCTAGAACAGATATTACTTCGATGTTAGAATTCGTCCATGGCAAAATATGATCATCAAGCACTAGAAAGTAAGTGGAGAAAAATCTGGGAAGAGAAAGATCTATATCGCACGCCTGCCGACGCGACGCATGAAAACAAAAGCTATGTGCTGCCGCAGTTACCATATCCATCTGGAGCTGGGCTACATGTGGGACATGCGGAAATCTACTGTGCTTGTGACATCTACGCTCGCTATCTGCGCATGCAAGGTCGCAAAGTCCTAGAAGTCATAGGCTGGGACTCATTCGGATTGCCGGCAGAAAACTACGCCATCAAAACCAATATTCACCCTCGGATTAATACCGATACTGCAATTTTGAACTTCATTGAGCAAATTAAGACGCTGGGAGTTTCTGTAGACTGGAGCCACACCGTGGGCAGTCACGAACCTGAATACTATAAATGGACCCAATGGTTCTTCTTATTAATGTTCGAACGTGGACTAGCTTATCGCAAGAAACAAGCTGTGAATTGGTGTGATACTGACAAAACCGTGTTAGCAAATGAGCAAGTAATTGGTGGTAAATGTGAACGCTGCGGCAGTGAAGTCATCCAAAGAGAAATGGAGCAGTGGTTCTTAAAGATAACTGACTACGCTGACCGTCTATATGATGACCTGGACAAAGTTGACTGGCCCGCCGAAACTATCACTCGTCAACGCAATTGGATTGGACGCAGCGAAGGAGCCCTAATTAGGTTCCAAATCACAAATAACAAATCACAAACAAATTCCAAACAAGAGGTAGAAGTATTTACTACTGCGCATGACACTATTTATGGAGCCACATTTATCGTAGTTGCTCCTGAGCATGCGGTGATTGAAAATCTAAAATCACAAATTACTAACTGGGAGCACGTTTCTAAATACATCTTCGAATCTAGTCATAAGTCTGAACTAGATCGTGAGCAGGAAAAAGAGAAAACAGGTATTAAATTAGAAGGTATATCCGCAATCAACCCAGCAAATGGGCAAGAGATTCCGGTGTTTGTTGCCGACTATGTACTGGTAACTTACGGTACAGGTGCGATCATGGCGGTGCCCGGCGAAGATGACCGCGATAACGAATTTGCCACCAAGTTTGGTCTGCCGATCGTGTTTACCACTGAGCAGCAAGAATTCGTCAACTACACCAAAGAAATTAAACCAAATTCTGAAAAGTATAAATTAGCAAACTCTGGAGAATTCTCCGGCATGACTTTCAAAGAAGGTCGTCAGAAAATCTTAGATAAGCTAATTGCCGATGGTGTGGCCAAAGCCCACAAGACGTTCAAGCTTCGCGACTGGTCTGTTTCCCGTCAACGTTTCTGGGGAGCACCGGTACCGATGGTGTACGATCCTGAAGGAAATGTACATCCCGTAAACAAAGAAGATTTACCGGTAATCTTGCCAGATGATGTTGATTTCAAACCCACTGGTCAATCGCCGCTGACATATTCTCCTTCGTTCCAAGGTAAAGTAGAGGAAATCTATGGCAAAGGCTGGAAGCGAGAAGTAGATACATTGGACACATTTATGTGCTCTAGCTGGTATTACTATCGTTATCTCGATCCACACAACAGTGAGGAGTTTGCTTCACCGGAATTGCTGAAAACTTGGATGCCGGTAGACTTCTACCTCGGTGGAACTGAGCACGTAAACGGACATTTGCTGTATTCTCGGTTCTTCACCAAAGTTTTATTTGATGCCGGATACATTGATTTCGATGAGCCATTTAAAGTTCATCGTCATCAAGGCACTGTACTGGGACCAGATGGTCGCAAAATGAGCAAGCGTTACGGCAATGTGATCAATCCTACCGATGTGGTGTTTCTGCACGGTGGTGACACCATTCGCTTGTATGAAATGTTTATGGGTCCGCTAGACCAGGATAAGGCCTGGAATCCAGAGGCGGCAACAGGCATTCGTCGCTTCCTGCAACGGGTATATGACTTTAATCAAGGCATGTTAAACGCACCGAAATCACAGGTAATGTCCAGCAATGTGCACGCCGCGATTAAGAAAGTTACGGAGGACATTCCAGCGTTACGCTTCAATACGGCCATAGCCGAGTTTATGAAGCTAATGAATGATTTTGAGGCTGATCCCGCCAAAGTTACTCGGGCTGATTGGGAAGCATTCTTAAAATTGATGGCACCATTTGCGGCATTTTTGACAGAAGAATTGTGGTCCCAGCTCGGAAATACTGAATCTATCCACCTAGAGCAGTGGCCAGTCTATGACGAGAACGCCATTAAATCAGCTGGAATCAAAGTAGTCGTACAAATAAACGGTAAGGCACGTGATACGCTGATGCTAGATAAGGACTTAGAAGAGACAGAAGTAGTTGAATTAGCTAAGTCTACACCAAAGCTGAGCAAGTATCTAGAGAATTCGGAAATAAAAAAGATAATTTACGTGCCAGGTAAAATTCTCAATCTAGTCATCGATTAGTATGTACAAAGCTTATCTATTCGACTGGGATGGCTGTCTGGCCGACACTTTAGCCATCTGGTTGCATACCCACGAACAAATATTTTCTCACTTCGGAATTCCATTTCCCGAGCATCGCGACTTCGAACAAGTACTAGCAGATTTAAATTTTGAGAAAGGCGTCCAGGCTCGCGATCCCAAATACGTTGCCGAAATGTATGCTAAATGTGACCGTGAAATCTCACAGCACGCTGATTTAAATCCTGGGGCAGCAGAGTTAATTAAGGACCTAAAAGCCAAAGGTAAAAAGATTGCCATCGTTACCAGTTCTCCCCGGCAGCAAGTGGAAACTATGCTTAAACGCCAGCAGTTGCTGGATGATTGCAACGTGTTAGTTTGCGCGGAAGATACGACTAAACATAAGCCTCACCCTGAGCCTCTAATTAAGGCCCTGGAAATTCTCCAGGTAGATAAATCTGACGCAGTGATGATCGGCGATACTTACTACGATATCAATGCTGCAAAGGCTTTAGGCATGGATTGCGTGCTTTATCACAGTCCGATGCACGACAAGTTCTACGACCTGACTGAAGAAGTGAAGCAGAACCCTCCGACACATGTGGTGGCGAATCTGGTGGACATCTTGAAGCTATAACTGCATAATTTCCTATGTTTAAAGAATCAAACCGAATCTGGTGGTACTTGATTGGGATCGTCATCTTGATGGCCTTATTGTTGTGGGTGGGCAGAGATTACGTGATCCCTGTGGTACTTGGTCAACGTCCATTGTTGGGTGGAGGTTACGTGTATACTTCCGCTCCAGATATGACTTTGGACCTTACTAAAGACTACTTAGCTAAGTTCAACACTTCTCAGGGCACGGTTACAGTAGATTTGTTTGAGCAGTCGGCACCTACGAACGTCAACAACTTTGTATTTCTGGCAAATCAAAAGTACTATGATGGCACGGCGTTTCATCGTTTAATCCCAGACTTTTTAGTTCAAGGTGGAGATCGCAATACTTTGGATAATGATCCATCAAATGATGGATTGGGTAATCCGGGATATTTTGTGAAGGATGAAATGAACTGGGACTACTTAGGATTCTCCGATGCCAAGAAGCAACAGCTTAGTGACAAAGGCTACAGCAGTACTTCGGGGTTACCCTCACATCACCTTGAGCGTTACAGCTTGGCGATGGCCAGCAGCCAGCCAAACACTAACGGCAATCAGTTTTTCTTTGTCCTCGCTGCTGCCAACGATCCTCGTCTAAATGATCTCGACGGCATGTTCACCGTGATTGGCAAAGCTGTAGCTGGCACTGACGTGTTGGACAAGATTGCAACATTACCTGTAGATAATCTTCAAAGCGACAATCCTCGACCTGTCGATAAGCTTACCCTCACCAGCGTAGAAGTCTTCACTCGTTAGCTCTAAATTTCAGAAATAATTAATCCTGCCTGGATAAACTTAGTTGTTTATTCACTTAGAAATGAGATATGGATATTGGCTGAAGCTTGGGCTTACAGCGTTATTGCTAATCACGGCTAGCTTAGGCTTAGTGCTGACTGCAACAAATCAAACTTCAATCCCTGCAGCTGTTTTTGCTCAGGCGGTCCCACCTGCTAACTCGGCGCTTACAGCAACTGCGTATATTTCTGGAGCCGTAAATAGCCCAGGAATGTATGAGATCGATGCAGCTACTACGGTCGCTGATTTGGTAACAAGAGCCGGAGGATTTCGTGCTGACGCGGATGGTAATTTTGTAAGCGGTCAGCTGAATCTGGCGGCTATCGTCACAGATCACCAACATCTGGATATCCCCACTGGAAAAGCAGAAACGTCTAATACTATCTCTGGCTCAGCACCCAGCTCTGGCAAGATTAATCTTAATACTGCCAGTGAATCTGATCTGGAATCTCTGCCGGGAATTGGTCCGTCATTGGCGGCGAGTATCATTGCGGCCAGACCGTTTAAAACCCTGACAGATGTGAACAATGTCAAAGGAATCGGAGACGCTAAATTTCAGCAAATTCAGGCGTTAGTGACCATATGAAAATTTGGCGACAGTACGCGATCTGGCGAGCCAAAAACTTGAGACGCGTCCTTGCTCAACTTCGCCAATACTATTTCATTCAAGTGGCAGTGGGGTTGATTTTGGGGGTAATTTTGACACTACTGACACAAATTAACTGGTTATTTATTGCAGTAGCGATTTTTGGCTGCTGGAAGGCCAAATTATACGTCCTGATTTTTAGTCTCATGCTTACAATTGCGTGGCTGAATATACTGTATTTGCCTGGTCTACAGATGGCACAGCAACGATTAGTCGGGACGAGTTTGCAGACACGCGCATTAGTATTGGACAGTTGGACGCAGCCTAGTGGCGATACCTTGTACATAGCCAGCACGCCAGACCTGCCAGGGTTGCAGTTAGTAAAGTCATTTGAGCAAAATGGGCTAAGCCCAGGGGATAGCTTTATCGCCCAGTTTACAATTCAAGGCTTACCGTCGACCTTAAGCTATCTTGATGCTGAGGGGTTTAGGTTCTACTTACTGGGCTCTCAAGTCCACGAGGTGCGCGCAGATATGAGTCTGGCAGGAATTTTAGCGAGGGCTAAATCAGTGCTGATCAAACAAATTCAGGTAAACATATCAGAGCCTGAAGGCTCGTTGCTAGTCGGATTGCTATTGGGCGGCCGCGCGGCGGATTTGCCTCAATGGTTAAGCCAGGACTTGAAGCTGAGCGGTCTCAGTCACATTGCTAGTATTTCTGGCTATAACGTGAACGTAGTAGTGGCAGCATTGATAGGGTTTGCAGGATTGATTCCACGTAAGCGTCTATGCTGGCTGCTTATTCCAATACTGCTGTGTTTTTTAGTGTTTGTAGGTGTAAACAATTTACCGGCGCAGAGAGCAGTGTTTATGGGCGTATTATCATTACTGGCAATTGCGATTGGTAGACCCGTGAGCATCTGGTTAGTTCTGATATTGGGCTTAGCAGTGATGCTGTGGTTAAACCCGCTAGCGGTGAATTCTGTGAGTTTATGGTTGTCGCTGCTAGCATACATAGGGGTAAACTGTTTCACTCGATTCTGGCTGCATTTGCTACCAGGCTTTCACAGTTTAGTTAGAGAAACTTTGGCTGCTACGCTTGGTGTATACGTGGCATCGGTGCCTATTTTCATTAGCGTTTTCGGAAGTGTTTCACTCGCAGGACTAGCTACGAACATTGTGGTACTACCGCTGGTACCGCCAGCAATGGGAATAGGGATGCTAGCAACTACTGCTAGTTTCGTCCTGAAGCCTGTAGGCGCGTTTTTATTCTGGTGCTGTAAGCTAGTACTCGATGTCATCATTCAAGTCAGCCATTTCGGTGCTGGGATTACAACCTTACAGATTACGAACCCAGGAGTTGGTTGGACTTGCTGGGTAATGATGTTAGGAATTATTTTAGTTGCTGACTTTAAAATATTTGCCAATGAAAGAGTGGCTAAAGCATAAAAACTGGACGGTCATTGTATGGTTGGCGATTGTGCTGCTGGTATTTCTCAATGTGTATGTGGCTGACCGTTGGCTAAGCACCCGCAATGTGTCCACGGATCTGCAGATTACGGTGCTAGACATTGGGCAGGGCGATAGCATCTTGGTACGATCACCAGATGGCCAGTATGGTCTGATTGATGGTGGTAGGGGCGATGCCGTGCTGTCCCAGCTATCGCAATTTATGCCGACGTGGGATCGCCAATTCGCGTTTGTGATTGCCACGCATCCAGATGCGGATCACATTGAAGGTTTATCCAGCGTGCTACAGCGGTATGAAGTACAGAATATATTCTGGGAGCAGAATAATAAATCCAACACCGTGATCGCCAAG
>CAYXSB010000023.1:0-11403 GCA_964466865.1 uncultured Candidatus Saccharibacteria bacterium | reverse complement strand
GTCCGGTATCTCCGATATTAAAGACTTGTCCAACCGTGAAGGTATTCGCGTAGTCATTGAACTGAAACGCGATGCTAAGCCAAAGGCAGTTCAGAACTATCTATATAAATTCACCGAACTGCAAAAAGCATTCAATGCCAACATGTTGGCATTGGTTGATGGCGAACCTCAGCTATTAAACATTAAACAGATCCTGCTGAACTTCGTCGGTCATCGTCAGGTCGTAGTGATGCGCCGCAACGAGTTTGATCTCGCCAAAAAGCGTGAACGCGAGCATATCCTAGCTGGATTGATGATCGCCTTTGATAATCTCGACGAAGTCATTAAGACTATCCGCAACGCTGCTGATTCTGATGTGGCGAAGACGGAATTGATGTCGAAGTTCGCTCTCAGCGAAATTCAAGCCACCGCTATTCTCGACATGCAACTAAGAAGGTTGGCCGCTTTAGAGCGCAAACGCCTGGAGGAAGAGTATGCCGAGATTATGAAGTCCATCAAAGAGATTTTGACTTTGTTAAATAATCCTGACGAAGTATTAAAGCTGATTTCTACAGAGCTCGCAGCACTTAAAGAGCGCTATAACGATAAGCGTCGTACCAGAGTTATCAAAGGTAAGGCTGGAGAAATCAGTGAAGAAGACTTGGTAGCCAAGGAAGAAGTGATCGTCACCGTTAGCGAACAAGGCTACATCAAACGCATCAAAGACAATATATATGAGACGCAGGGTAGAGGTGGAGTAGGCAAAAAAGCTATGACCACCAAAGAAGATGACTCTGTCCGTCACGTGTTCAGTTGTAACACTCACGACGAAGTTATGTTCTTTACGAACCAGGGTAGAGTGTTCGTACTACGAGTATATGAAATTCCGGAGTACTCTACTCGCGCCGCTAAGGGCGTCCCGATCATCAATCTAATCAATATTTCTCAAGGAGAATTGGTTACCAGTGTCCTCACTCGTAGCAGCGACGGTTCCATAATTGATGAAGATGTCGCTCAGGAAAACGAAGAAAAAACCGAAAAGAAAGGTCGCTCATACAAGTTCCTGTTTATGGCTACTCGTAAAGGTGTAGTCAAGAAAACTGAGCTCAAAGATTTTGAAAACATTCGTACTAGTGGCTTGATTGCTATCAAACTCAGCGATAATGACGAGCTGATATGGGTGAAGCCTACTACCGGCGAAGACACATTAATGATCGTAACTGAGCATGCAAAATCGGTGCATTTCCATGAGTCCGATGTCCGTGAAACAGGCCGTGCGACAATGGGAGTTCGTGGTATCAATCTTAAAGAACACGACGCTGTGATCGCTATGGACATCCTTCGCAACACCGAAGACTTCCTATTAACCATTTCTGAAAACGGTTACGGTAAAGTCACTAAGCTTGATCAATATCCTTTGCAGAAACGCGGTGGTACTGGAGTATTCGCAGCTAGAGTTAATTCTAAAACCGGAAATCTTGTAGCTGCTCGTGTACTAGATCATCCAAGTCTCGAGTTATTGATTATGAGCGCACATGGACAAGCCGTGCGTGTACCAACTCAAGAGTTGCCAGAACATAACCGTCAAACTGCCGGTGTGAGGATGATGAAGTTGAAGGATACTGACCGCGTGGCTGCCATCGCCATCATTTAAGCTGATATAAGGTGACACATTACCTATCTCAGGATGTGTGATAAGGTTTAAGGGCACTACAGCGCGAAATCTGAATATTCATTTACAGCAAAGCAAACCCGCGTATTACACGCGGGTTTATTGATTTAGGCGAGCTTACTCACCTAGTTCATCCTTATACAGGCATCCGAGTCCGGAACCTGCGCCCCAAATTAGTTTGCCTTTGATCATTCCCTTGGAGGTTTCGTATGTACCTTCAAGGGTCCAAGCATACGGGAACTCTTCGTTAGGCGGGCTGACGCTGGTAACAAGCATTCTAAACGGGCGCTGGGAGGCTACATATTTGAGCCTCAGCTCCCAGGGCTTATCAACGGATGCTGTGCCACCATACTTCAATAAGCTCTTGGTATTGGGCCTTCCGCCGTGGTTGCTCGACACCGCAATATAATTTAGGTCGTTCCCACCTTTGCCTGTCGCTAAGTCACCGTGCGTTATTACAGCCGCGTGTGTGGTCACATGTACCTCCAAACTCTTATTGGGAAAGGATTTGGAGGATTATAGCAGAATGCTAATTAAGCATAGGAAATCACGAGTAAAACGGCTCAAAAGACTTATCTGGTAAGGAAAAACGGGCAGAGGAGTGCTCTTTTCCGAATTTAACCGCAAATACAGAAAATAAATAAGTGGAAGACGAAAAATGTAACGCCGTGAAGGCTAGCCAGATTTATGAATAATAAACTAAATGCAATTTATAGTGGAGATGAGCAAACAAACAGATACAAGCGATAAACTACCTCTCCTCGTCAACTTTGCTGCTTTACTAAATATAAGGGTAATTATACTCAGTAACTATATATTCTCTATTGAGCCCTTATTCACCTAGAGCAGCAGTAGTTGAATCGGCCATCACTAGATATCCTTTATGTGCGGGCAAATAGGTCAGCGACCACTACTTTCATATACTGTATTGGCTGTCTTCCCACATCGGTAATAACTGAAGTACTTATGTCTTATAGTTATCCACATAAAAGTTAGCTAACAATATTTACGTATCATTCAAATCGTACCACCGCTCTCCTCTATGGCTTGCTGGCAAAGAAAAACTCGTGATTTACCCAGGGGAATTACAATAAATATGCCACCTTTTACAGGCGCAGAGAAGATGACCGACTCTAGGCGTTTATCGCAGGGAGAGACTCCTCTGCTTTGCAGGAAATGTTTATTAGGAGAATTCTATATTAAACTTCCGTTCACACCCCAATTACCGTTGGCAAACAGGATTATCACCACCAATAGGATTAGCAGCCCATACTCTAGCCAGACCATGTTGCCTACGTGCTCCCGTACCTCGAGCGCGACGTTGAGCAGCACGTACAGCACTACCACACCGGTAAGGGTGGCATATACCGAAGAGATAGGCCAGATCGACAGGAGTAAGGTCAATAATACCATCACGCTCATAATTGCTAATGCGCTTATCAGCACTTGCTTAGCAGGCACTTGGAGCGCCCAGATCGTGGAGTACGCAAAGTAGAATATGAATCCAGCTATCAGCGCTACTCTCAGTGTCAGCGGAAATGCAGCACCATACAAAAATGCCATCAAGAAGTAAGAAGAAATCAGAGAAAAAATGAACTGGGAAGCCTTGCCGGCTTGGCCTAATGGAATATTGTACTGCACTCCTCCATTCAATACGTTGGCGGTTAGCACCAGCAAATAACAAGCCAACCAGTAAATAATGGCAGCGATCGCCGCCACCGAGATTTGTCCTAGACCAGTAAATATCGACTTAATAATGGAGTCCGCCAACAGCACATACGGAAACAGCGCAATCGATGGAAACATCCCAATAGCAAAGAAAGAAGCGCCTTTGCGCTTGAAAAATAACACCCACAACACGCCTATAGCTAACATAGCCATTATTAGTGCAGCCATCGTAAATTCGATGGCGACTACATCCTGAATACCTATTGCCGCTAACAGTTCTTTATAGCTGAAGACATCTATTCCGGCCAGGCTTACAAACACCAGCACGCTAGTGATAGAAGTAACGATCAAGGCTCTTAAACGCGTGGTCATACCTTATAATTCTGCTTGATAATATAGTCTATCGCAGATTGGGTAATCGTGCGGCCTTTTGGCGTACGCTCAATTAACCCGCTGCGTAGTAAGAACGGCTCATATACGTCCTCCACTGTGGCACTATCCTCAGAGATACTAGCAGCCAGAGTGTTGAGTCCTACAGGCTTAGCCGAGAATTTATACAACAGCGTAGTCAATATTTTACGATCAGTGATATCTAGTCCCAAGTCATCAATATCCAGCATTTTAAGTACATCATGCACTCGCTGCAAACTGATGCTGCTGTCCCCCTCTACTACTGACAAATCACGTACACGCTTCAGTATACGCACTGCGATTCTAGCTGTCATGCGCCCACGATGAGCAATCTCCTTAGCTGCCGCATCATCAATCGGCAATTGCATTTTCTTGGCTTTCTGGTACACGATTTGTTCTAGTTCAGGTTCGCTATAGAAGTCCAAGCGGAAATCTACTCCAAATCTGTCTCTAAGCGGCGCGCTGAGCATTGCCAGCTTAGTAGTAGCACCAATGATGGTGAATTCAGGTAGATCTAGCCTCAGCGTCTTTGCGCTCGGTCCCTTACCAATGACAATGTCTATCGCCCGGTCTTCCATCGCTGGATACAAGATCTCTTCGACAGCATGGCGTAGGCGATGAATTTCATCAATGAATAGTACAGACTTCGGTTCTAATGTAGTTAGGAGTGAGGCTAAGTCACCTGCTTTAGCAATCGCAGGCCCAGTAGTAATGTGCATAGGCACGTTCATCTCTCTAGCTATAACCATAGCAATGGAGGTTTTGCCTAGTCCAGGCGGCCCATGAAAAAGGATATGGTCCAACGACCTACCCCGCTTGAGGGCAGAATCAATCATAACCCGGAGATTTTGCTTCTCGCGCTCTCTCCCGATAATTTCATAGAAATTAGCTGGGCGTAAGCTGGCCTCTACCCGCTCCTCTGCTTCTGTGGTCACTTGCGGGCTTACAAGCCTTTGTAGATCTTCATCTTCCATGATTAGATATTAACTAGAATCGCTTTCACCAAATCAGAAGCCTGTGAGTAGTCCGATAGTTTTAAGCGTTTTAAGGCTGCTTCCACCTCTGCTCGTCTATACCCAAGTGATTCCATAGCTATAATAGCATCTTCTACTTGCTGACGGTTTTCGGACACTACAGCTGCACCCTCAGATCGTGAAACATCGAATTCGGACACGTCAAGTTTACCCTTCATATCGAGAATAATTCTCTCGCTGGTCTTAGCCCCTACCCCTGGCACCTTCAGCTGCTGTGGATCCTCGCTAATGATGGCTTGCACCACTCTATTGATGCCCAGGCTGGACAATATTGATTGCGCAGTCTTTAGGCCGACGCCAGAAACGCCTAAAAGCATTTCAAATAGCTGCAATTCAGGCAGCGCTCGAAATCCCCATAGCGAAATGTCATTCTCGCGCACCGCGGTATGGATATATAATTCTACGTCTTCACCTACTAAGTGGCCCTCACCAAGCACTCCCACCAGATAGCCAACGCCATTGACGTCTAGTACGATTTTCTCTTTGTAGATATCAATTATCCGGCCTTTTAGGTGTGCGATCATAGTAGATTATTAAGATTTAGAATTTGCTACCTGTTTATTAAATTGATTGGTGTGAAAGTGGCATACAGCAATGGCAATGGCGTCTGCCGCATCATCTGGCTTCGGGATTTCTTTCATACCCAATATCATTTTAACCATTTTCTGTACTTGAGCCTTTTCCGCTCTGCCGAAACCAGTAATACCTGATTTCACTTGCAACGGCGTGTATTCAAAGATGTTTAAGCTATGCTCCTGGCTAGTCAGCAAAATTACTCCTCTGCTCTGGCTCACTGTCATGACTGTAGTCTGATTTTTGAAGAAAAATAGACTTTCGATGGCGACATCCTGTGGCTGATATAGATCCATTAACTGGCCTAATTGTTCATGAATCTCTACCAGTCTCTGAGGCATCGGAGTCTGCGGCTTAGTAATAATCACTCCGTAGGCAATTAGCTTCATGTTGTTGGTAGAAGTAATATCGTGCTCTAGTACCGACCAGCCGGTCGTGGCAGTACCGACATCGATTCCCATGATCCTATACATGGATCGCGTTGTGCCAGACGTTGGTGACTTCGTCACTATCGTCTAAAGCATCTAACAGCTGTTGTAATTGCTCCCAGTCGGCATCATTGAGCTTCACCTCTTCTTTCGCAATCTTTGCCAACTCGGCGCTTTCAATCTTGTAGCCTTTTTGCTGAATCGCAGTATGCGCCGCTTTGAAGCTCTCACGAGCCGTAATGATTTCTATTACTGTGGAATCGTCATCTTGAGATTGCTGGATATCCTCTACACCAGGCACCTCCATGATATCAAGTTCTAAGCCATCAATCGGGACATTGGTGTAAATTCCTTCCTTGCCGAATTTCTCTGAAGCTACATACTTTTGTGGCAACAGCAAAATTAAGCCTTTCTCTTGAAACAGCCAGGAAATGCTATTACTCGGAGCTAACTTGCTGCCCTGGTTATAGACGATTTGTCGAATTTCGGTAAGGGCACGGTTGGTATTATCGGTTTGGCAGTCTGCCAAGATCGCACATGATCCTGGCCCCAAGATCTCATATGTCACCGAGACGATCTGCGCATCCTTAAGCTCACCAGTGCCGCGCTTGATAGCACGCTCGATATTTTCTGAAGGCATATTTACGCTTCTAGCCCGGTTAATTGCTAATCGGAGTGTGAAATTGGTATCTGGGTCTCCTCCGCCCTGCTGCGCGGCTAGGATGATATTGTGCGCGAATTTAGTGAAGATTTTGCCACGCTTGGCATCAACAACTGCTTTTTGACGGCGAATGTTTGCCCACTTTGAATGTCCAGACATATTACAATTTATAAGACCTATGGATAGACGATAACACGTCCTGTGTTACTGTTGCAGATTCTAGCAGACTTTCCCCTGCTTAAACTAATCCAACGCGTCAGCGCCCAGTACCAGGACCATATCGCCGGTGTGATTGAAGGGATAATCCTGATTTACCACGATGAGATTCCCACGCAATTGTTCGCTAATGAAGGCTACAGTATTTACAAAATTCTCCGGATGTAACACGTATAGTTTCGATCGATCCTGCTGATCGGAGTAATTACCAGTGCGAATCACAGTTGCCCCCTGATTGACCAGCAACCGCTTGGTTACCGTCGCCAGGCCGGAAGTAATTGTGGCATTGTAGACCTCAATTCTAGCTTGCTCTTTAGTTACATTGGAACGGTCAAAACTGGTCTGGATTTTCTGATCTATTTGAATCGTAGACGGTGTGTAATAACCACCGGTTAGGTCAGGATGAAACACACCTTCGCTTGTCCCAATATAGGTATATTGGACTGACGTATTGTTCATCATGCTCAGTGTCCAGTTCAGGAGTTCCAGCTTAGTAGAATTAGTATTTATGAGTTTGGTCCACGGGTCAGGATTGATTATCAGTGACAAAGTCCGCCACACATTGGAGTTAGATTCCAGTTCAGATTTGAAGAACTTTCCCAGACGCTGCATTTGCTCATTTTGTCCCGGTTCATCGGCGGCCAGATAATTTACCAATGACTTATCTGTGACAGTTTGGTTGGTGCGAAATTCTCCAGCATCACTATCTACTAACCCATCTGGTGTGACGTAGCTTAACCCCAAGCCGTGCAGCGCATTCGGCAGCAAGCTAATATCAGCCGTAATGTATCTATCTATATTCATACCAATGGTGACTTCGACAGCGCGTTGCAAAGTATCCAGAGGTGGGAGGTTGTTGATCAGCGCGTTATTGAGCAGGTTTCGGAACTTTACATTCTTGTTGTTGATGACAGCAGACGTGAAGTTGGGATCGATTATCACCAAACGTTGTTTATTTTCACTGCGGCTTAGGGACAACACCGCTAAGAAGTCGACAAAGCTATAGCTATCATTGCTGTCGTAACCAACCAGCAGAATGTTTGTCTGGTCGCCACTAAGTGGCACCGACGGCTTGGCGCTGGCCATCACACTAGGGCTAAGCTCAGCGCCACCAAGCACTTTAAATACTATCCAGCCGCCAAATAACACAGCCAGCACCACCACGATCACGGCCGTGATGCGGATGCCTCTTATTACCTGCTTATTATCTATCGCTTGAGTTTGTGATTTATGCGCATGCTTTTTCGGACCGCGAACTTTGGTCTTGCGGGCCCGATTTAGTCTGTTCAGTAAGCTGCGTATTTGTGACACCGACTCGCCCATATATACAAGTATAAATCACAGACATTATAGACGGTTATATTTCAAATTCGGGGGGAATTTCACTGGCGATAGCCAAAGTACCACCGCCAAGTTTGGCCATGGTAAGTTTGTACGCATGCAGCATTAGTCTCGAAGCTGGTAGTCCACCGTATTTAATGTCACCCATAATCGGGAATCCTAACTCCTGGAGATGGACTCTGATTTGATGAGTTCTACCGGTAGTAGGCATCGCCAGCACTACGGCTAAAGACTTGTCGTCAGAAGTTCTCAGCAGCTTGAACTTAGTCTCGGAGAATTCTCCATCGTCTTTGTTCATCATCTGTTTCTCATCTAGAGAATTATACTTGAGAAATCCGCTGACTCTGACTTCGGTAAACCCGTGGAAACTAATCCACCGGCCTTCTACCACCGCCAAATACTCTTTTTTCACCCGTGACTCCGCAAATTGGCGAGAATAAAACCACGCGCCTCTGGGCGAGATAGCAATGGCCACGATCCCAGAAGTATCTTTATCGATGCGGTTAATCAGATTTGCTCCGTAGTCACTCAGTTTGTCATCCAAGGCATAATACACAGCATTCAAAAGCGATTCGTGGTCGTCCACGCTAGTCGGATGCACTTTCAATCCGGCTGGCTTATCGACCAAAATCAGATCGTCGTCCTGGTACAGAATTTTCAAGTCCAGCTTGTATGGTGGCAGCCGCTTCTTCTCTGCCGCCACCTCGGTATCAATTTCCACTTCATCGCCAGCCGCCATCTTACGGTTTGGACGATATTCTACTTCAGCATTTACTTTGACCTTAGCCGTATCCAGCAATTGGCGAATGCGGCTACGCGAGAACTGACCAGAACTAATGGTCAAGAATAAATCCAACCGCTGCCCTACTTCATTTTCGCTAACTGTAAACTTTGCCATTTAACTACGCATAAACTTATAAACTATTAATATTACACCGACAGTAATCACTGCATCTGCCAAATTGAACCACACTCCTGCCGCATAGATGTAATCAATTACCGCACCTAGAAACAACCGATCCGCTAAATTACTTAGAGAAGAGATTAGCATAATTATCCCCAATACCTGCCAGCTTACCTGTCGCACTTTTATAGCTAAAAACCCGATGCCGGCGCTCACTACCAGAATATGCAATATAGCTAACAACCCATTAGCCACTGGCAGACCTAGAAACGTGCCGGTGTTTGGTACGGTTACTGCCAAGTGTGATTTCAAGTACTGGTCAACCGTAACCACTAGTAAGCTAAATATTACGGCGGCGATAATCAATCGCGGCTTCATAGCTGGCGAAAGTCTTTCGGGTTAGGGCGCAAGTTGGTGCGCTGCGGTGGTCGACTGACAAACGGGAGAATACAAATTAAGCATAATCCCATTTGCGTGATTAAGGTAGCGTTCAACTCTGGCGTCGTCAGCACGGGGATTGCTAAGTTAATTGCGACTATGGCGAGCGCCACAGCTACCAGCAATATCTGGGGAGCAATTCTCAGTTTCTTAATTCTAGGCTTAAGCAGTATCACGCCAGCAGCAGTAGCTACTACTGCAGTCTGCAGAAAGTGATATAAGATCAGATTCGATGGCCAGATCAAGATCAAGCCTCTAATTAATTCTGCAAACTCCACCAGCATCACCGTCAGCACCCCAAACAACACAAACTGCTCGGCCGAACGCTTCCACTTCAAGTTACGTTCAATATTAAAAGACTGGAATTGATAAGCTAGCAAAGGCACAAAGATTAACGTGAGATAGTTCAAATGCAAATCCCAGAAATAAGCAAACTGCAGCCCATTCACCGCCTTGGAATAGAAATCAAAATTGAACAGTACCTCGGTACCACGCGCCAGAACAATTCCCAAAATTATCGTTAGAAATAGTGAATCGTAAGCACGGTATTTGGAATGAGTGTGCAAACTACGCACAAACCGCCAGTAGGTATAGAACAGCACACTCCAGGCCACAGCCAAGGTAATTAGCAAATATGTAGTTGGATCTTGTAGCGTCACCGTATAAATTAGGACTCAGTATTTTTGACTTGCTTGTGTCCCTTCTTCTCTGCCTTATCATTGTCACTAGGTGCCTCCGCGGCATCGGTGTTTACACTTGAGGCAACTGTAGAATTTACAGTGGTATGAATATTTTTTAATTGATCCTTAGCTTTCTCCCGGATTGAATCCCAACCCTTGCGCAAAGCTTCCTGAGACTGACTGGAGGATTGCTGAGAGAAAGTTGGACGTGATTGCTGTGGCATTGTGCCGACCTGCATATTTGGATTATTTGATTCCCAGCCGACGTTTACTACCATGTCAGATTGTCCTTGTAGTTGAGGGTGAATTTGTAGTGACAGTGATAACTGCACTTCGCCATTTGCACCAGTGAAATTCACAATCGGCACCTGTACTCCACCCTGCATCGCAGAATCCAAAGCCATCAAGTCAGCCAAGTCGTCTTGTTCAGGACGAATGATCAAGTAGAACACTAAAGCCGGGAAATTGAATACAAATACCAACAAAGCCATCAACGTCGCCACCATTGGTTTCTTATAACGCTTGTTCGCATCCATAAACACCCAGAAACAGAACATCAACCACAAAGCCAACAAATAGATGCCCACGGCTGCCAGCACTGTCTGGTAATCGATTTTGCTGTTAAGAAAATCCGTAATTATCTGCGTCATAAGAATTAATTAAGAAATTAGTTCTAAATAGAATTTATGCTAGCATTTTTTAATAGGCGTATGAATAGCTGTTATTGAAACTTTTTGTAGCTAACATACCGGAGGAGGGGGTCGAACCCTCACGAGGTATAACCCTCACTGGATTTTGAGTCCAGCGTGTCTGCCAATTCCACCACTCCGGCATAGTTTAGGACAGAAGCATAGTTAGAAGTGCAGACGAATTTAACATTTAACCTGCGGAAAGGCAATGCAGTCATGCCAGAAATGGACCTCTGCGTTCCTTCCCCGAGACAAGTCTTACGGGAACCCTTCAACACAGAAGTCCATTTCTGAAGCTCACTACTAATCCATATCCTCAAACTTGGTAGTTTTCTCGATGAAGCGCAAAGTAACTTCTCCGATTGGTCCGTTACGATGCTTGGCGATAATTATATCGGCAGAATCAGGTCGGGTGGTGTCTGGATTGAACAATTTCTCACGGTTGATAAACATCACCACGTCTGCGTCCTGCTCGATAGAGCCGGATTCACGCAAGTCAGAGAGCTGTGGTTTGCGATCAGTGCGGTTCTCCACAGCGCGGTTCAACTGTGATAACGCAATCACCGGGATTCCTAATTCACGGGCCAGGATCTTCAATGACCGGGAGATCTCCGAAACTTCGCTGGTGCGGTTCTCAACTCTACTGGTGGTACCCTGCATCAACTGCAAGTAGTCAAAAATTAGTAAGTCTAGTTTCGCTTCTATTTTT
>CAYXSB010000022.1:0-11793 GCA_964466865.1 uncultured Candidatus Saccharibacteria bacterium | reverse complement strand
GTATATGCGGTTAGCACCGGTATCACCGATTTTCTCTTTAAAATAAGTGAGAATTCTATTCATTTCCGTGATGATAATTTGCATCATAGGTTCGATAGACTTGGCAATCTTGCCTTCGCCTTGGTCAAACTTCAGTCCAAATGCACGTTTATATTTTTCAGCTTGCTCCAAGTCCAGACCAAAATCCGCAGCTACCACTTTAGTCAGAGCATCTGAACCAGTGCTAATGCTTTGGGCAAACACCGGGATACCGTTACGAGCCACAATCAAGTCAGTACCATTAGCTCCAAAGTCGCAGATGATGATGTCTTTTTCCGTCTGGTAATTGAACGTTACTGATCGTGTGTTGGCCAGAGATTCGGTTTCCAGGGCAATCAGGTTTATGCCGGCGGCTTCAGCAATCTTTTTAAATCTATTAGTCAGCGTCTTGGGCGCGGCGACCACGTACATATCGATCATTTGCTGACCGCCCACTTCTTTCTCGCCAATTTCTAGGAATGCCACATCCACTTCGTCCAATGGCACCGGAATTAACGATTTCAATTCCCAATGCACAGTTTCTTGCAATTTATCGTCTTCAACTTTAGGAATAGTTACCAGTCTGGAGAAAATAGGGGACTCCGGCACCGCAGCTACGCAATTTACGGTAGTGATACCAGCAGATTCACGTGCTTGTTTTACTAATGCTCCCAGCTTTTTGATACCTTCGTCTGAATCATTGTCCAATAGGCCGAATTCCGTCTTCACAGAACCTACACGCATTAAAGAAGCCTTGTCAGCCTGACGATGCACTTGTGCGACTTTGATCGAATGATTGCCAATATCGAGAGAGAAAAATTCCGGAATATCCATGTTGGGCGTGTATTTAACAAATCTTAACTACTCAGACATTATCAAGAGCCTAGTGTCCAATGTCAACCTTAATTAATTTGTCCATTGGTTTAGCGTTGTGTCGTACACATTGAATGTGTTGGTAAATCCTGCAAAATTACCTGCAGAATTACCACCCCATACGTAAATCTTGTTGCCTACGGCTACTACAGTGGCTTCGTCACGGGCTTTACCACCAGCCACGCCAGCGCTCCAAGTATTATTGCTCGGATCGTAGATAGCCACACTATTAGTTGCAGTACCGCTACAAGGGGTGACATCAGTGGTAGGACAGCCACCAATCAGATAGATCTTATTGCCCACAACTACGCCCTGCGCATCGTACATGCCATTGCCGCCAGCGGCGCCGGCAGACCAGGTGTTGGACGCGAAATCGAATATTAGAGTTGTGGTCGAAGACTTTGCGGCTGCTGTTTGTCCGCCTACTACGTACATTTTGTTGTTGTATACGAATGAGGTAGCTCCACCAATAGCAGTGGGGCCTGCAGTGCCTACTGCCCAAGTATTTGCTGCAATATCATAAATCGACAGGATGTTGGATAGGACGGTGCAGTTTGCTCCGGTAGTACAACCGCCATAAATATAAGCTTTGTTGTTGTATACCGCAGCTGTGGCCTTATAGCGAGCTGTGCCACCTGTGGCGCGGGTAGTCCAAGTACCAGAGGCGCTATCAAAGCTATAGAGCAAGTTGTAGACTGTCGCACCTGTGATCGCGCTACCACCCCAATAGTAAGTGCTCGTACCGCTCACAAACTCGGCCACGTCTCGGCGCGCACCACCACCAGCCGTACCTTGAGTCCAAGTTCCAGTAGAGAAGTCATAGTTCCAAATAATATTCAGGACTGCGGCGTTCGACCCACCATATACATACATTTTATTTCCGAACACAGTTCCTGCTGCTGACATACGTGCAGTGTCACCAGCCACAGGGGCCGGTAGCACAGAGAATGTAGCAATGCAGGTTTTGTCACTGCTGATGGTGACTTTACCTGAGGCATCACAGTCGCCACTCCAACCTGCAAAGTATGAGCCGGCGGCATAAATCGGTGTCAGGGGCACAATAGTGCCGATGTCGTAATCCGCGGAACAAGTTGATGGACAGCTGATACCTTGTGGTCCGGTTACACTACCAGCGCCCAGTCCAGATATAGTTACATTCAAAGTATGAGTGCTAATTAGCTGAGCACCGCTCTTATCAATAGTATCTTGGGTCAACAGAGCATAGTCGAACGGTGAAGGTGCTTGGGCGAGTAGAGGGATCTGGGTAACTACAGTAGCTGTGGACTGCACATCCGAATTCGGGTCAAAGCTGGTAGCTGTGAGCTGACGCAACTGCTTCGGAAAGCCATTGTCCGCATCCACATTTACCTTGGTAAGTGCCTGAGTAGAGTCCATCCTAGCAGTAATGCGCAGAGAGACTGTGCGCGCCGTAGGCGGCAAACCTTGAATATTATCAATTTTGAAATTAATTCCCCCGGAAGGATCATCACTAAACAAGAACGGATGGTCTTCAGGTAAGCTGCGTTGGGTCGGCGAATTGCCAGTAGAATCATAAATCGAAGCCGTATCAAATATGTCGCCGATATACTTAGTTACACCGCTTTCATCATAAATCAGTCCGAATTCTAGAGCAGCTCTGCCTGTCCAACCCACAATCAATTGTCCACGATACCCAGACAGATCTAACTCCAGGCTATCATCCTTACTCAGCTGGTAATTTTGCACTTTGGGTGTATCGGCAATCGTCAGCTTGGTAGCGGCACCGTCTTGAGCCGTGAAATTGCAATTAAATGTGCTGGAGTCCACAGACGCGCAGGAGCCATTACCAAAGTTTTCGGACGTGATGCTACTCAAAGACACAGTAGAGTCTCCGTACTTATCAATCACTTGATAAATAGTTGATTCTGAATCGTTATAAAGCTTTTGATATTGTTGGTTGCTAGCGGTTTGCAGCACATCACGGCTGGATACGCCTACCACGCCAACCACGATGATGCCGATGATCATCAAGATCAACAGTGCTACCAACATGATTTGAGCTGGATACGTTTTAGATTGCGCAGTTAATTCCATATTCTATGATAGCTTAATTTGCCACTGCAGACACACACATGCCGGTGCCACCTGGTGTGGCCGCTCCAGTTTTGACCGTGAGCGTCACAGTCCCACCAATGCTGGTAGCCGGAAAGGTCTTGGTCCCACCAGTTAACGCTGGCGTCCCGGACAGATTCACGCCGGCACCGGTCAACGTCCAAGTATCATCTGCATCGCCTGGGCCAGAGCTGTTCTGCCAGCTTACGGTCACGGCGATATTCCAACTGGCAGCCGGTAAGTTGGCAGTTACGGTTTTGGTAGTTACTGCTGGAGCCACGTAAGTAGTACAGGCACCGCCAAGGTTGATTGGTCCAGTTGCCGGTGGCGGGCTGATGACTGGTGGGGGAGCTCCGCATGTGGAGGTGGCAGGAGTACTTTGTGTAAAGTAAGGCAAGAATCCTGCATGCCACCACTTGCCAGCCAGATATATCTCGGCAGTTTGGCGTTCTGTTGCCGTCAGGTTGTGATTGAATACCATCACCGCTGCGATGTCACCATTAAACTCGTTACTTGCGACCGTTTCACCTTGAAACAAATTACCCAGAATGAATTTGGTCGTCGCAAAGTTCGGCGATAGCGCCGTGCCAGAAATCAGTGGCAAGCTGATGCCGTTGAAGAATTGCACTGGTGTCGTAGACATCAGGCCAATATTTTTGCCCATATACACTATGCTAGGCCCAGTACTTGCGGGAGCCGGTCCAAAAGTGGAATTCCCCTTTAAGAAGTTTAGACTAGCAGTGGTGTTCGGCTTAGTAAAAGCAAATCCGAAAGGCATAGATGTACAAGCGCTATTGGCGCAGCCAAACCCGCTTAAAGCAATGCCGGTAGATGCGCTGGTAGGATTTGCCAATACAATTTCTCCAGTGGCCATATCGCCAGTAAATGCCAGTGTTTTCGAACTGACCATCTGCGTAAATCCAGTCGCTGGCGAGCTGAGGTCGAACCGCAGCACGGGTTTGCCGTTTAGGGCGTTGGTCACATATGTTGGTCCAAAAGAGTAGGCGACTGCCGTGTTGGTGTTACCGCTCTTATCTGCCCAGGAAGCAACTCTAGTACCGGATAAAACAGTACCGTTGTCTCCTTCATACCACACCAGAGTGCCGCTAGGAGCAGCATAGGTGGCCCCGGAAACTGACAGAATTCTACTTACTGTCGTGCTACCACCGCCATTTGCTACAGTGTAAGTAATCTGGCGTGAAGCTGTGCAGCCTAGAGGAGCCTGGCTAGCCCGGAAGGCAACTGAGCGCAGCACTTGTTGATAGTCGCCTGCAGTATCAGTACCCAAAAGTGTCAGAATGCCTCTGGCAGAATCATAACTGCCGGTGATGCCTCCCGTGGGTGTAAATTCTAGATAATCAGTACCGCTAGTAAAGCCTCCGGAAATGACCACAGTGGCTCCCGCGATAAACGCGTCCGAAGTTAATGTCAGATGATCATCTACCGCCATCGGTAAACCACCACTAGTGTATGTAGAATACACAATGTTGCTGGAATTCACACTCAGCTGAGGCTTACCGGGTGTAATCGATGTAATGCTACCGCTGGCTTGCAGCAGATAATTGCGAGTAGAAATGCTGACTTGACGCAGCACGTTGTGGACATTGAATGCGTCATTGGCATGGTCGCCAACGATAGTGAGGATGATATTTTTCTCTACCGCATTGCCACCGGTATCGAACCCTGGTTCGAAAGAGTAGCCTATGACTTTGAGGTTTGGAGAGCTAGCAAACTGCACATCGCCATTGGCATCTACTTTACATATCTGGGCCGGACCAGTGTCAGAGGTACATAGCTTCCAGGTGATGACGCCGCTGTCTGTCTCGATATCACATTTGGCCAAGTCCATTGCCCCATCGCATTCTCCAACTGTAACTGCCCCGCGAATGTCATTGGTAATTAGATCTGAAATGTTAGTAATTTCCTCACGGATAAAGCTGCGAGCAATTGATTTCTGCGATACCAAAATTGAATTTATCAGCACATTGGACAGCATCACCATCACAATACCGACGATGCCCATACTGACAATCAGCTCCAACAGAGAGAATGCGGCTAGACGTTTTGGTTGTGGTTTCAACAATCGGGTTACGCTCATGGTGGGGCAACAGCGGAAATTGGATCGGTACGTCGATAGCCCAACAGCTCTCGTGACACCGGTCCGCTAGATAAGTTGTATACAGCTCTCACCGTAATTTGATATATCGGAGTCGCATTGATACCAGTCAGCTGGACTACCAATGCTTGAATACACACAGCCGGCGGCACATAAGTACCTAAGTTCGGAATGCTTACATAATTTGGCGAACTAGAGTTGCAAGTAGTCGGCTGAATTGGATCCGGAGTAAGGCTTTGCTGTTTGAATGACGGACTTACCGTTGGTTGAGTAGCGGTGGCCTCAGGGATCACTAAGATATAGCTGCCTTGAAATGTGGCTAGCCCAGAAGCGCCATTGTCTATAGTTAATGGCTGAGGACTCTTCGCCGCTTCCAGTACTTTTACCATCAAACCATTCACATAGTCGTCGATCTCATTTTGTTTGATCTTGATCAACGCTGACACCGTAATCTGAGTTGCCGCCACCATCGTCGTCGCCACCAAACCCAACACTACTAGTACTTCCACCAGACTGAAACTGCGGTAGCGCGATTTGTGATGTTTACGAAATGGATTCATCATTGCTGACTAATATTATTATTGGCTAAGTCGACGACGATAGTACGCGTGTCATTGCTTTGAGACTGGCTAATGACGATTTCACAAGTACCAGTATCGTCAGGAGTGTCGATGTCACTACTGAGGGCACTGATCTCCGCAGTCAGTCTGGCAAACAAAATGCCGTGGCATTTGTTACTGTCGCTAGGCGCAATCGTAACTTCTGGGCTACTTAGTAACTTGTCGCTAGTTTTCTCCACTCCAGAACAGTCATACTGTCCGATCCCCACGAAAGAAGTCTTGATGCAATATCTCAGAGAATAGTCACTGAGGTTAGGGTTGAATACCAGGGCGTAGCCATCGACCTGTCCGGTAAGAATGTCTGAGCCCTTGATTGAGCTGGATACAGAGTTACGTGCGAGGTTTTGGGCTTCACGCAACGCCGACAAGAAATCATTTTTCGCTTGTTCCAACTGCACAGTACTGCGGAAGGTGCTAAGTCCACCCACACCGAGACCAGCCAGAACTGCAATTATCGCCAGGACGACGAGAATTTCAATAATTGTGTAGGCAGAGTAGGTTTTTATTCTGGTAAATTAAGGTCTAAGTTATATTCCAAACAGAAAATGAAAAATCTGCGTTCCAAATACCAGCGCTACAATATAACCAAAAGTCATAAACGGTACCAATGGAATCTGCAGACCGTGGAACTTATGCTTCACAGCAGCTAAAGCTAACCCAAATATGCTCCCAGTAAAGATCATCACGTAAAAAGCACTCACCGTTTGGGGCCAGCCTAGAGCCAACCCAATCATCACTGCGATCAGCAAATCTCCCAGGCCCATGCCTTTGCTTTTAGTCAACCGGATGATGACGTACATGAACAGTCCAGATAGTACTCCCAACAGTAAGTTCCCGAGCGAGCCTAATTGTATCTGTACTAGTAAGCTGGGGTTAATTAGTCTCACAATCAAGAATACGACGTTCACGATTACCAAATATACCGCCGCCAGTTGAGTTTCAACTGCTGGCACGCTCATTGTCAGCATATCCCACACACAGAAGTAGAGGAGAATTGTCAGGATAGAGCCGTGTATCACCAAGCTCACAAAGACATCTCGGGGAATGCCGTCAGTGGCCAAGCTGTAGTACAGGCCACCGGCAAATGTGGCATAGAGTATTAAGCCCAAAAGCTCACAGAAAAATAATTTATGAGAAATTGGCTTCGCGCAATAACGACACTTGCCGCGCAAGGTAATGAATGACACCAGCGGGACTAAATCGTACCAAGCTAATTTATGCCCACACTTATCGCACTCAGAATTTGCTCCGTAGTCGTGACGAAATATCCCTGTGCGTCGCACCACCTGCAGTCCAAAAAAACTGCCTAAGGCGGGACCAAGGAATACAGTAAACACGAGTAGCAGAGGAAGCAAGGTGGTCAGCATATTTTGAAACTAATGTTAGTTAGCAGGACAAGTTAAGGCATCGCCACCATTTCCAGAACGGAACCATTCACCAGTCTCGAGTTTCACGCATATGATGTACCCACTACGATCCTTTTGATAGGTATAACGTGTGCGGGTGGCATCGGTAGCGGTCGCGCTGTAGCTTTGAGCGCCATTGAGGGCAACTGATTCGGTGCCTATGGTGACAGCACTCGTGGACCAATTTAACGAGCTGTTCTCTACAGGGTATGACGTAGTCGTACGGAAGTAGTCATCTACTGCAGTCCGAATTTGCGCCGCTACCAACCGTCGCTGCTCATCACGATTCGAACGTTGGGCAATGTTAATTCCGATAAACGCCATCGTCACCAGCACCGCCACAATGCCCATATACACCAGCAGGTCAGTAAGGCTAAAAGCTTTATAAGTTCGTAGTTTAGTATTCATATTAAACAAAACAGGCTGACCCATACTTGTTGGTTAGGTTCAGCCTGTCAGATCAATCAATTAAATTACGGTACGGGCGCATCGCTGTTGCTGCAGAGAGTATTGGCTGAACCTAGGTTAAACCAAGTTCCATCTTCTAACTGCACACCCAACTTGTATCCTCCCAATGTGGTGGTATCAAATGCATAGCAGTAACGTGTCTGAGTGCTATCAGTAGCAGTACCAGCTTTCATAATACCGGTAAGCGGTACAGGCTGCTCATTACCAATCACTAATTTAGTACCGCCATTGCTGGAGGCCAAAGTCGCTGGGTAAGTAGAAGCAGTAGTGTAGTACGCGTTCAAGCCAGCTGCCATATTCTTTACGGCATCACGGCGTTGATTGTCACGCAATACTCTTTGTGCGGTAGAAATACCGAACACTGACATACCAATTAAAACGGCAATAATAGCCATCGCTACCATTAACTCTACAAGCGTGAATGCTTTGTATCGGTTCTGCATATTTTGTTATGCTTAAAAAATTAAATACTGGTGTCTACTGAATGTATTGACCAATGCTATAAATTGGCAGGTATATCGCGATAGCCATGAAAGCCACCAATACGCCTACAACTAATAGAATAAATGGCTCCATTAGCTTTGTCAAATTGGACGTTGTCTCATCGACCTCTGCCTCATAGTAAGCCGCCATGTCCGCAGTCACCTTGTCCAACTTGCCGGTTTCTTCACCAGTAGCAATCATTTTCAACATTACCAATGGGAATACATTGTCCTTAGCCAACGGCACTGCAATTGAATTTCCCTTGAGAACTTCATCTGCCGCTGACAACACTACATCCTTGAATACTGAGTTTCCCAGGGCATTCGCCACAGTTCGCAACGCATCTACGATCGGCACGCCACTCTTCATCAGCAAAGACAACAGACGTGCAAACTGAGTAATCTGCACTTTGCCAATCAACGGTCCAAATATCGGAATCTTCAAAGTCAGTTTATCCAACACCCGACGTCCTTGATAAGTGGAGTAGTAGTAACGCCCACCCAACACAATCGCGACTATTGAGATTATCGCCACGATCAGGAAGAACGGATTGGTGACAGTGGCACTTAAGTCCACCAGAATTTGGGTTACTCCTGGCAATTGCGTCACTCCAAAGTCATGGTACAGGCTTTGCACAGATGGAATCATAAATACCAGCATCACAACCAACACAATTCCCATCACAATAAAGATAATGATCGGATAGATCATGGCACCGACGATTTTGCCACGCAGAGATTTTGCTTTCTCCATATCGATAGCAATCTGGGCCATGATTTCATTCAAAGTACCGCTTTTTTCTCCAGCAACAATCAGGCTAATCTGTAAATCATTGAATATGGTCTTATCTTTTTGAAATGCATCCGCAAGACTAGTACCTGACTCCACACTTTTGTAGACTTTGGTAAGTTTCTCCTTTAAGGAAGCGTTCTTGGTCTGCTGGACCAAGATGTCTAGGGCCTGGATAATCGGTAGACCCGCAGACAGCATCGTGGAAAGCTGTTTTACGAAAATCGATTTCTCAGCTAGGGGAATTCCACCGACTTGAATGCTGGATAATTTCTTAAAATCGATGCCGACATTCTCGTTGATGCTGATTACCACCAGGCCTTGATCATGCAAGAAGTTTGCCACGTCATCTGAGTTCTCAGATTCACGCGTACCGGTGACTTTCTTGCCTTGGCGGGTTGTAGCTTCGTAGTTAAATATCGACATTAGTGGTTCTGACCTAACAAGGACAGGACATCAGTAGGTTTATTAGAGTATTCTTCAGCCATCTCGGTAGAGATCAAGCCTTCGCGCACTAATCCCACCAGTGATTTCTCCATAGTGATCATACCTATCTCCGCGCTAGTTTGAATCATGTTGTCGATCTGGTAGACCTTGTCGTCACGAATCGCATTGCGCACAGCTGGAGTTGCAACCAGCACTTCCGCTGCGACTCGACGGCCACCGCCAGTGATAGGCACTAACCGTTGCGATACGATCGCTTGAATCACACTCGCCAGTTGAGTTCGGATCTGGGTTTGTTGACCTTCTGGGAATACATCAATAATTCTGTCTACGCTTTGGGAAGCACTATTAGTGTGCAGAGTGGCAAACACCAAATGCCCAGTTTCAGCCACGCGGATAGCCGCTGAAATCGTTTCCAGATCACGCATTTCGCCGATCAACACTACATCTGGATCCTGGCGCAATACTGAGCGCAGGGCATCGGTCCAGCTAGCAGAGTCTGTAAAGATTTCGCGCTGGTCGATTAACGCTAGTCCATGCGGGTACACATACTCCACAGGATCTTCAATCGTCACGATATGACGAGGTTCATTGAGGTTTATCTCATTTAGTAACGATGCAATTGTCGTGCTCTTGCCCGATCCAGTTGGTCCTGTGAACAAAACTAATCCCGAAGAGTACTTAGTGAATTCTCGAATAACAGGAGGTAATTTCAAAGTTTCAATTGACTGAATTTGAGTAGGAATTAAGCGCAACACCATTGCCAACGTTTCTTGCTGACGGAAGATGTTTACGCGGAAACGCGCGCTGTTGTCAGGTAATTTGTAGGATAAGTCGTAGTCACGAATAGACTCGGCGTCTCCCATATTCCGACCTTTTATTACTTCTTCCACCATGGCTTTGATCGACGCTTCATCCATCATGTTGGACTTGATAGCAGTCAATTTACCATCGACTCTAGCCATAGCGCGATAACCTGCAGTGAGATGCAAGTCAGATGCTTTCATATTGATTGCTTCCACCAACAACTCGTTTAAATTGTAGACCTTGCTCGGCAGTTCACCTTCAGCCAGTGCATTTGGGTCAGGCACAGGAGCAGCAGGGACTGGGGCAGCCGGCGGTACTAATCCAGTAGGAATAGAACTAATTGCAGATAGATCAATATCGTCAGCGCTCATAGCCGTTGGAGCAGAGGTGACGGTCTCAGGCATAGCTTGAGGTTGTGAAACTTCTACTGTAGTCGGTGTGACCACTTCTGGTATCGGAGTTTCACTAGGTAATGCTGGGAGTTCGGCCACTGGGACAGCTGGCATTTCCGTGGAACTAGCAGGGCTTTCCACCATCATATTTCCCAGGTTGGCAAGTTTCTTATCTATGCTTTCGGTAGTGATATTTTCTAAATCAGTAGCTCCCGCAGGTTGGTCAAAGTCTGGACCTACCACTTCGCGCATTCCGTTTTGCTCAGCTTTGACTTCCACGCCTTCGGCAATCTTTATCTCTGGAGGTTTTACTACTGCCGGCTTGTCCAAATCTTCCGCATCCGGAGAGGATGTAAACGACAGCACTGCAGGCGCCTGGCCATCAGCAGCTGGGTCTACAGCTTGGGTATCATCACCTAGAGTAGCTTCCGTCACTACTGGTATTGGAGTTTCTGCTAGCGGTGTAGTTACGACTGGACTAGGTGTAGTTATCTCTGGCATTACAGCTGGTTCGACAGGCGCGACTTCAGGTACAGTAGGCATCGGCTCTACGGTTGGTGTCACCACATCTGGAATAACTGGAACTGGTGTAGCTGCCGCCATATCTGCTTGTGCGGACTCTATGGCATCAGCTTGTGGCTGAGGAACCGTTACTGGTGCTTCCACAACTGCTGGAGCTGGATTTAACGCGTCACTGTGAGGAGTATCAAATTCTATGGTACCAGGCACGGGGAGCTCTTCAACTGTAGCCGTTTCAACTACAGGCGCAGCGGCTACGGGAGCCACCGGAACTTCTACAACAGGCGGCACAGGTACTACGGATAATTCTGGCAAAGTAACTTCATTGACTACTGGTGCAGCTGCAGCCGAATCCGCTGGTAACACAGGTAAAGCTGCTGACGGAGACACAGTAGTATCTGTGGGAATTACGCTGGCTGGTGTAGGAGTTGGTGCTGCCGCTGATGCGCCACCGTTTGATTGTAATGAGTTAAGGTCTACAAAAGGCATAAGATTATTGATAACAGTTATTTAGAGCATTACGTTTAGACATTTTGCACTCTCAATACTTCCTCAATCGTAGTCGAGCCTTCTAAGGCTTTCATATATCCATCTTGAACCATGGTGATCATGCCATCGGCCACTGCCTGCTTATTTATTTCGTTAGCTGACAAATGTGACATTACCATTTGGCCAATTTTCTCACTCACTGGCATCACTTCAAAGATTCCAGTACGTCCAACATAACCCGTTTCGCCACATTTCGGACAGCCTACAGGTTTATATAG
>CAYXSB010000021.1:0-12167 GCA_964466865.1 uncultured Candidatus Saccharibacteria bacterium | reverse complement strand
CGGAGTTGTGCGAAAACACCTTCAACGTACCTACACCTAAAGCCCCCAACCAAAAGGGCCGGCGCAACGCGCCGCCCCTTATTCTTTCTAAAGCTTAAGCTTCCAACAATCGGATAAACACATCCGGAAATCCGTAGTTGCTTAATTCCCGCTTGCCGGGATCTTTCTGCTTGGTAGTGTTGCCTTCAGCTTTGCAATCACGGATAACCGTGACGTTGCCAGTAGCTAAATTTACCACCATGTCTTTATAAAATTCTCCCACATATTGTCCTGTGACCTTATGCACGTGACTGCCATTGAGCTGGCCAATTAGACGACCGCTGAGCTGATAAATATATCTCCCGCAGGCGAACCCGACGACATTTCCGTTCGCGTTGTAAATGAATTTGATCATTGCAAATATATAATAGGTATAAAACATTATACTCCCTACCTCCTAATCCTAAGAGCCTTAGCCAGCCAGGGTTATTTTTTTATGGAGTTTACGTCGTTCACTGCCAGCCAGGCTGCAGCGCTGCCAAATCCTGCCTTATTAATGTGGAATGGAGTCACAAGTTGCGAATTTATCAAATGTACAATTGTGCAGTAGTTTTTGTGTGATCCCCAGGCGAGCAGCTCTGCAGCGGAGAGCCCGTCTTGTCTCGCATACTCAGAAGCAATCTGCGTACGTATTTCTACAGTTAGATCTTGAAACTGGAGAATCTGACTGACTGTAGCCTTGGCAATTACTGGCTCTCCGGCGTTCTTAAAATATACAGTGTCGCCGACGGATACTTTGTTCCAGGGAGCGACTTTATTTACGCTCCAGCGGGTCTCGACGGTCTTAGTGCCGGCGAGCAGCTTCTCAATCAGATGCCAGTTTTTGCGCATGATGGCGATATGGTCCATGCGGCAATTATAATGCTTGTGGTAAAATCCAACACCTTATTCCCAATAGGAGGTGAGTATGGTTAAGAACGGTAAGAAGAAGCGGGGAGCTAAATTGAATCCGCGCTTGTTCTATCAGGGCAGGGCGCGCAAATGGCTCAACGCTGATACGACCTGGACTTTTCATCACAGCGAGTTAGGCGCTGTGGAAGTTCACATCACGCAAACGCCAAATGGAGTCTTGATTCGCTGTGGGCAAGGGTTAGGTACTTCGTTAAAAGAGTACGGAATCCTCGCATTTCCTAAGGCGGTGTTGTGCGTAGCCGCATACGTGGTTCTGGTGGTATTAGAGGTAGATCACAAAAAGCACCGCGTGCGAGTGTCTACCTGTAATTTCCGTTGGCCTGTGCCCGCATTATCGAAAGTAATGACGGAAAAGCTTTAGCTTCCTCAACTGTATAACGGCTCTCGAATCTCGAGAGCCGTTTATTTTTGTCGTGTTAGAATTCTCCATCAAAGTCGAGGAGGTGCAAAGTGGTTCCTAGAAAAGGGTACTATCGCAGCCGGTACGTTTATCATGCGGCTCCTAAGATCTGTTTGCAGTTTAAGCACAGCGTCATTGGGGATGTGCGGGTAAAGGTATTTCAGCGAGATGGGAAGGCGTGGTTAATTTGCGAGAGACAGAAGGCCTTTAAGGCTTTTGCAGGCGCGACAATAGCTATTAATGGCTATACCGTATGCGTCGTGGACAAAGTCACTTCCAAGGGTCGAGTAGTCGCGTTAGTAAGCTGCGATATCGCCTATCCGCCTAAACCTTTTGAATGTGTGCCGACATTGCGATAATCTTCTCACTTGATAACGGTTTCCGGTTTGCCGGGAGCCGTTTGTGTTATCTGCCCCCGGGAGGATTCGAACCTCTATCGTAGGTTCCGGAAACCCATATTCTATCCATTGAACTACGGGGACTTACGCGTGATTGTAGCAGACCAAGAAACTTGTGAAATAAGCCTAAAAGTATTAACATTATCCTTCACAAATAGCACCTTTTGTGTTATAAATCCTGGCACTCACTTTAAATCAGGCCATTTCTTCTTGTTGCAACTCGATAATATCGCAACAAACTAGTCAATTATCAATGCAAACACGCTTAGGTTAGTAGCGTGTATTTGTATATCGGCCAGCATTTAAAAGTGAAATTTATCTAAAAGTACCGTATCACAAATTATGGCTACCCCTCAACGCATCAATCTCGCCAAGAAACCAGTTAAGAAGTTAGATGTAAATTTGCTAGATGGTCAGTTAAATTCCTTCCGCGACTTCATGGAGGGCGGATTAGAGGATCTTTTTGATGAAATTAATCCAATCAAAGATTATACCGGTGGTACGTCGTGGGAGTTATTCTTCGAAGACTTCGTTTGGGATGAGCCCAAATTAACTTTCCGTGAAGCTCAAAAGCTGGGTTTGACCTATGATGCCGCTGTGCACATGATGGTGAAGCTGATGAACAAGCGCACTGGAGAAATCAAGAAACAGAAATTATTCCTGGCAGACATGCCTTTGATGGGTGATCGCGGTAGCTTCATGATCAATGGAAATGAACGCGTAGTTGTACTTCAGATTATTCGTTCTGAAGGTTTGTTGTTCACCGAATCCAAAGCTTCTAAGACTAAAAAGAAATTATTCTCCGTAAAATTGATGCCAGTTCGTGGCAAGTGGTTTGAGTTTGAAGTAAACAAGTACGGTGTGATGAGCGTAAAGCTGTTGGACAAGCACCCGCGTATTTTGTTGACTACATTATTAAGAGCTCTGGGATATTCTTCAACCGAACAGATCAAGAATTTGTTGGGCGGAGTAGACACCAGTGATATGAGCTTTGTAGAAGCAACATTGCGTAAGGATCCAACTCATAATACTGAGGAAGCCTTAATCGAAATTTACCGCAAACTAAGACCAGAAGATTCTATTACTATTGAGAACGCTCGCGAGTTTATCGAAGGCTTGTTCTTCAATAAGCGCCGTTTCTACTTGGGCAAGATTGGTCGTTACAAAATAAACAGCAAACTGGACATAAAGGATGATATTACTCCTGATGACTTCTTGTTGAAGAAGCGTGACGTACTAGAAATTGTCAAAGCTTTGATCGAATTGAACAGCGGTACTCGCGCGATTGATGACATGGATAGCTTACGTAACCGCCGCATCCGCGGTGTTGGTGAGTTGATCTCAGAAAAAGTGCGTGTCGGTGTGTTGCGTATGGAAAAGAACATCCGCGACCGCATGAGCACTTATTCTACTGATGACGATATTACTCCTTCTACCTTAATCAATACCCGTCCGGTCAGCGCCGCTATCAACCAATTCTTTGGTGGAAGCGCACTATCCCGATACATGGACCAGCAAAACATCTTGTCAGAAATCGGTACTAAACGCCGCATTACTGCTGGAGGTCCACGTGGTTTGACCAAAGAAAGAGCTACATTCTCAGTACGTGATGTACACAACTCCCACTATGCCAAGATCTGTCCGGTGGAAACTCCAGAAGGACCTTCAATCGGTATGGTGGTACATATGGCTGTGTACGCTCGCATAAACGATTTCGGATTCCTGGAAGCTCCTTACTTAAAGGTGGTTAACAAATTCGTAATTGGCGAAGACAAGCTGACTCAGTTCAAAAACCGCAAAGTTGCCAAAGAACTGGTAACCGAAGACGGCAAAGTCGTAGCTAAGGACGGTGCTGAATTGACAGCTGAATTAGTGGAGAAGGGCAAGAAAGCAGGATTTGAATTTATTCCGATCAAGCCTTTTGTAACTGATGAAGTGGTATACCTAGATGCTGAAAAAGAATTAAGACTAAAAATTGCTAGCTCCAGCTTAGACTTAGCTGAAGATGGCACTATTAACAATGATAAGACTTACGTTAGAGACGGTAGAACTTACTTGAAGGTAGATGTGTCAGAAATTGATTACGTCGACGTAGACTCAGCTCAGATTGCTGGTCTAGGTTTATCTTTGATTCCGTTCGCTTCTTCTAACGACCCGAACAGAACTTTGATTGGTTCTAAGACTCAGTCACAAGCTGTACCTTTGATCAAAGCTCATGCCCCAATTGTGGGTACAGGCTTTGAGACATTGGCGGCTAAGACCAGCGGTAGAACTATATATGCTGAGCATGATGGTGTAGTTATCTATGCTGACTCTCAGAGAGTATTAGCTGAATACACACCAAAGGAAGGCAAGAAATTCAAGAAAGAATACGAAGTAGAATCGTACGTACGTACCAACCAATCTAGCTCATTCTCACAGAAGCCTGGAGTAATGACGGGCCAGAAAGTAAAAGCTGGTGATGTGCTGATCAACGCTCCTTGTACTGAAGAGGGAGAATTAGCATTAGGTGCAAACTTGCGCACTGCTTACTTGATGTACGATGGTTACAACTACGAAGACGGAATTGTGATTTCTGACCGTTTGGTCAAGGAAGACATCCTGACTTCCGTACATATATATGAGTACGCTCAGGAAATCCGCGAGACCAAATTGGGTGACGAGCAAATTACTCGTGACATTCCTAACGCTGGTGAGCATGCCCTTAGAAACTTGGATGACAATGGAATTGTCAGAATCGGCGCTAATGTAGAGCCAAATGACATTCTCGTAGGTATCATCGCACCTAAGGGTGAGACTGAATTAACCGCAGAAGAGAAACTATTAAGAGCAATTTTCGGAGATTACGCTCGTGACGTTCGTGATAACTCTTTGAGATTACCGCACGGCGATCATGGTGTCGTAGTAAACGTACAGATTTTGGACCGCACCGCTGGTGCCAAACTGAACCCTGGTGTAATCAAACAGGTGAAAGTCTGGGTAGCCAAGACTCACAAGATTTCCGTCGGTGACAAGCTGACCGGATTCCATGGAGACAAGGGTGTAATTACCAGAATTCTGCCTCTAGAAGATATGCCTTACACCGCAGATGGCAAGGCTGTAGACATCATCGTCGGCGCCAGCTCTATGGTTAGACGTATGAATCTGGGACAGTTGCTGGAAGCTCATGTCGGCGCATTAGCTGAGAAGCTAGGCGTACGCGTAGAAGTTCCTCCATTTGCTGAGTACTCACTACAACCATTGCTAGACATGGCTAAGAAAGCCGGAGTCAAGTATGAAGAAAAAGTAGAGTTGTTCGATGGTCGCACTGGACAGCCTTATGACCAGGAAGTGACTGTAGGACCAAGATACTTCTTCAAGCTGGAGCATTTGGCTGATCATAAGGTACATGCTCGTTCTACCGGACCTTACACTATGGTGACGCAACAGCCTTTGGGCGGTAAAGCTCAGCGTGGTGGTCAGAGATTCGGAGAAATGGAAGTGTGGGCATTAGAAGCACATGGTGTACCAACGGTATTGCACGAAATGTTGACCATCAAATCTGACGATGTGGTCGGTCGTGCTGCAGCCTACAAGGCTATTATCACTGGACAAGATGTGGCTACTCCGAGCGTACCAGAATCATTCTTGGTATTCGATCGTGAGTTGGCAGCCTTATGTATCAAACTAGAAAAGATTGGTGCAGTAGAGGATCCGTTGGTAGACAATTCTAGCCTAGATGAAATCGTCGACAATATTGACTTTAACAGTACAACGAGCACGCAGGAAGTACCGGATTCCCTAGAGGTAAAGGAAGCTGAAACTGAGCTTTCTGATACCGACGAGGACTTTGTGGTGGCCCCGGCTGGTACTGAAACTGAAGCCGTTTAATTATTAATTAACTTATCGGAAACCTATGATCAAAGACTTCCAAGCACTAAGAATCAAACTGGCTTCTCCGGAAGAAATGTTGGCCTGGTCACATGGCGAGGTCACCAAAGCGGAAACGATTAACTACCGCACTTTCCGTGCAGAGGTGGATGGTTTGATGGACGAACGCATTTTCGGTCCATCTAAGGATTTTGAATGTTTCTGTGGTAAATACAAAAAAATTCGCTACAAAGGTATCGTATGTGACCGTTGTGGAGTTGAAGTGACGCATAAGCGCGTACGTCGTGAACGTATGGGCCATATTCACTTGGTTTCTCCAGTAACTCACGTGTGGTTCTCTCATGGCGTGCCAAACAAGTTGGCGTTGCTGTTGGATATTCCTCAGAAAAAATTGGAAACTGTGATCTATTACGCTCGCTACGTTGTAACTAGCGTGGACGATGCCGGTAAAAAAGATGCATTGGGTTCCTTAAAAGAACTGCGTGCTAAGGAATTAGAAGAATTAGAAGCTGAGTTAAAGTCCAAGCTAGACGACTTGTCTGCTGACTTTGGCAAGAAAGCTGATGAGCAGCGTAAAGAATTCAAAGATAAAGAAAAACTAGGTGTACAGTTGGAGAGAATCAATGCCAACGAACGCAAGGAAGTTGCTCATATCAAGTCCGCCTTCAATCAGAAGCGCGACAACTTAGAGCAAAGATTTGTGGACATGGAAGAATTGATCTCCGGTATCACCCTAGGCAGTACTTTGTCTGAAGAGCAGCAAATGGAATTGAGCACTTATGCCTTCTTCTTCTACGAAGCAGACATGGGAGCTCCAGCTGTACGTTCTTTGCTGAAGAACTTAGACGTAGCTGCTGAGATCAAAGACTTAGACGAACAAATTAAAACTACTCGTTCTGAATTGAAGCGCAACCGCGCCATTCAGCGCAAGAAATTAATGAGCGGTATGCTAGGTGCAGGTGTAATGCCAGAGTGGATTGTCTTAGACATTCTACCGGTGTTGCCTCCAGATCTACGTCCAATTATTCAGTTGCCTGGTGGTAGATTTGCTACTTCCGAATTGAACGATTTGTATCGTAGAGTTATCAACCGCAACAATCGTTTGAAGCGTTTGATGGACTTGGGTGCTCCTCAAGTAATCTTGCGTAATGAGCGCCGTATGTTGCAGGAAGCTGTAGATGCATTGTTAGACAACAATCATCGTCCAGGTTCTCCGACAACTAACTCTCGTGGTTTGCCTTACCGTTCATTGTCTGACATGTTGCGTGGTAAACAAGGCCGTTTCCGTCAGAACCTGTTGGGTAAGCGCGTAGACTATTCTGGACGTGCAGTAATTGTACCGGGACCAGAGTTGAGCTATGACCAGTGCGGTTTGCCAAAGACTATTGCTCTAGAACTATTCAAACCATTCATCGTACGTGAATTGATTGCTCGTGGATTGGCTACCAACCCAGCCAGAGCTAGATTCGTGTATGAAGAAAAGGGTCCAGAAGTATGGGACATTTTGGAAGAAGTTTCCAAGGATCGTCCAGTATTACTAAACCGTGCACCTACATTGCATAAGCAAGGTATCGTGGCATTCTATCCAGTTCTGATTGAAGGTAACGCCATCCAATTACACCCATTGATGTGTAAAGGATTCAACGCCGACTTCGACGGAGACCAGATGGCTGTGCATTTACCATTGTCCAAGCAAGCTGTAGAAGAAGCCGAAGCTCGCATGTTCGCACCTAGCAACATGTTGTCGATGGCTAACGGTCAACCAATCATGAACCCTGAAAAGGACATGGCTTTGGGAATCTACTTCTTGACCTTGATGCAGGGCAATCCAGAGGATGCCAAGCATGCGATGGCTAACAAAGAAGAAGTGGTAGCCAAATATGACTTGCATGAAATCACACTGTACGAACCAATCAAAGTTCTGATGAATGGAGAATTGGTAACGACTACTGCAGGTAGAGTGATCTTTAACAGAGTAATTCCTCAGGGATATGGCTTTGTAAATAAGACTATGAATAAAAAGCTGGTTCAGAAGCTGACTGCAGAATTGTTCAACCAATACGGTCGCGACGATGCTATCAGATTCATGGACGGTGTGAAGAACCTTGGATTCAAATATGCCAAACAAAGCGGATTCTCAATTGCTATGGATGAGTTCCAATTCGGAGCTGATGATATGGTAAAGCAGAAGCTGGAAGAGTTTGGTCATAGAGAGGAACTGTTGATGAACGACTACTCTGAAGGTTTGATTACCAAGGATGAGTTGGCCAGATTGGAACAAAAGCAGTGGATGGATACAACTGATCAAGTCGGAAATGAGACCTGGGTATTAGCTCAGAGAACTCCCAACAACTTGACTCATTTGAATGACTCCGGAGCTACTCCTGTGTCCTCATGGGTAAAGTACATCACTGGAGTAAAGGGTTACGTAACTGACCCTGAAGGAAATGTCGTAGGTTTGCCGTTGATGAACAACTACAAGAATGGATTGAACAACTTTGAATACTTTGTATCCGCTAGAGGTACTCGTAAGTCATTCGCGGACGTAGCTTTACGTACAGCTGACTCTGGTTATTTGACCAGAAGACTAGTGGACGTGGCTCAGGACGTAGTGACTTTGGAAGAAGACTGCGGTACTAAAGATGGTATTTATCTATCTCGCGCCGACAAACGTAACCAACCATTTGGTGATCGCATGAGCGGACGCTTCTTGGCTGAAGATCTTGTAGATCCGGCTACTGGTGAAATATTGGGCAAGCGTAACGAGAAAGTTGACTTGAAGCTAGCCAAAAAAGTTGAAGGTATGGACGCAATTACGCAAGTAAAAGTTCGCTCACCTATCACTTGTCTCACAGCTCATGGCTTGTGCAGAATGTGTTATGGTAACGACTTTGGTACAGGCAAGTTGGTAGAGATCGGTGAGGCTGTCGGTATTATTGCCGCTCAGGCCATCGGTGAGCCTACCACTCAGCTAACTTTGAAGAACAAGTCAGACGCCCGTGCGGGTGGAGACGTAACTCAAGGTTTGCCTAGAGTCGAAGAGTTGTTCGAAGTGCGTACACCTAAGGCTAAAGCATTAATCGCTGATATCGCAGGTAAGATCAAGATTGTGGAGAATGACGGAGAAGTGTCCGTACGTATTTCCGCAGTCAAGAAGATGCGCAAGACTTATGAGATCGAAGCCGATGATCGGGTAATGGCCAAGCGTGCTAAGAAAGTACGTGCTGGTGAAGTTATCATGATCAAGAAAGACGGTATCGAGATCAAAGCTGAATACGAAGGCAAGATCGAAGTTACTGACGACAAGGTATATTTGCTGGTGGACAAGGAAATCGAGTCCGAGAGACCAGTAGATACTACTACCGACATCATTGTCAAAGATGGTGATGAAGTAGAAATCGGTCAGCGCTTAACTTACGGATCAATTGATCCTAAGGAGCTCGCAGCTTTCGTAGGCGTAACCGCAGCTATGAAGTATGTAATCGAAGGCGTACAGGCTGTATACAGCATCTACGGTCTAGAACTTGATGATGTACATTTGGAGCTGATCGTCTCTCAGATGGGCAGATTTGGTCAGGTTTTGGATAGCGGCGATAGCGAGATCCAGCCTAGCGAATTCGTTGATAACATTGATTTGGATAATGAGAACAAGACACTGGTAGAAGCTGGCAAACGCCAAATCCGCTACGAACAAGTGATGTTGGGCTTAACCAACGCCGCTCTACGTACTGAGAGCTTCCTGTCAGCCGCCTCGTTCGAACAGCAAGTCCGTGTATTGACTGACGCAGCCTTGATCGGTAAGGTCGATAATTTGAGAGGATTGAAGGAGAATGTTATAATCGGCCGTCCAGTGCCAGTCGGAAACGTTTTACTGAACAGGCTAAGAGGCACTGAGGAAGATACTCAGTTGTCACTCGGAAGCGGTTCAATGACTCAAACTCTGTCGGCAGTGGTTGATGAAAGAAGTTATCAAAGTTAATTAAGAATTATGGCGAGAATTTCGCAATTAGTCCGTAAAGGCAGAAAACCAAAAAAAGGAGTTGTACGGTTCAAAGGCTTGTTGTTCTCTGAAACAACTAAGTACAAAGCTTTGCACTTTCACTACAACAGCGTACAGGGTAAATACCATCGTGGTGTAAACCCATTCAAGCGCGGCGTGTGCATCAGTGTTAAGACGATGACCCCTAAGAAACCGAACTCAGCCTTGCGTAAAGTCGCAAGAGTGAGATTGGTGAACAATCAGGAAATAACAGCATATATTCCTGGTGAAGGTCATAACTTACAAGAGCACTCTGTGGTTCTGGTAAAGGCTGGACGTCGTCCTGACTTGCCAGGCGTAAACTACAAAGTCGTGCGTGGAGTGTATGATGCTAGTGGTGTAGATGCACGTAGACAAGGCAGAAGCCGCTACGGAGCTAAGAAGCCAAAGAGCAAGTAAGCTGTCTTTTTACAATCAAATATTAATTACGACTACCCTTCGAGCTTTAGCGAAGGAGGGAGTAATCTAGGACATCTACAGACGGCAAGTTAGCCGACTGGATGAGAATAGATGAAGCTTGTCGGAGAACTTATAAAAAAGATCCCCGAATGCTTCCACAGTCGGGGATCTTTTTGGTATCAATTTAAAATTATTTTGTATTTATTAGTTTATTTCCATGCGTGGAAAACAAGTCAAAAAGCATGTAATCATGCCTGACGAGCTGTACAACAGCGTATTAGTCAGCAAATTTATCAACCGCGTGATGCTCGATGGTAAGAAGAGCATTGCCAAGACTATTGTCTACAAGGCAATGGACGATTTGGGCAACAAAACCAAATCTGACCCAGTGCGAGCTCTAGAGACAGCTCTAGACAATATCAAGCCAAAGTTGGAAGTACGCTCACGTCGTGTGGGTGGAGCTAACTACCAGGTACCAGTACCTGTAAATGGCGACCGCCAGATAGCCTTGGCTATGAAGTGGTTGATCGCTGCTGCCCGCAGTGCTCGTGGTAGCAAAGAGTCTTGGGAGTCACTAAGCAACCAATTAATATTGGCTTACAATGGTGAGGGTGAAGCTGTACGCAAGCGTGAGGATGTCCAGAGAATGGCAGAATCCAACCGCGCATTTGCACAGTTTGCGTTCTAAGTTTAAAGGAAATGATAAGGCGCCCTACGAAGCTTTTAGCTAAGTAGGGTGCCTTTGTGTAGCAGGTTATTCTTCAGATGGGCCGGTGGCGGGATGCAGCCAATACTGCACTTCCCAGACCGCATCACGAAGCGTTATGTAAGTCTTTACTGCCAGCATGAAGCCGAAAAAGCCGATCAGACCGACGGCAAGCACGCCAGTAGCCAGTGCAGCCATCAACATTCCCGTATTGAATGCGGAAATGGCATCAGGGAGAAAGATAACTCCGACAACCACCCAGCCAGCGCAGTAGAAAAAGTCGGCGATGGAAAGCCAGCGTTCCCGACGCGCGATGGCAAAAATCTGATCTGAGTAGCGATTGCGATACCGATCGTAATCGGTCTGCGGGTCCTTGCGGAAAATCTGCTTGATCAGCCACGCAGAGAACAGAAGTGCTACGGCAATTATCAGCAGTGTACCCAGTGGATTGTCACGTCCCCATTGTAAAAGGCCTTGCATACAATTCTCCTTTCAGAGAAAACCTGCTTGATCCTGGATTATATCAGTAATTATGAAAAACTCTGCTAGATAAAGGCCGCAGGCCTATACCAGAGAAAGAGTGTTTCTCAGCTCCTGCGCAGGGTTGGCATTTGCGGTGATGATTTCTGGAGAGCGGACCAGGATTATGTATTTCCCGGAGGGAAGTTTGCCGGCTGTGGCCAGCTCGCTGACTGCAACTGTTAGCTGGCGGCGAATACGATTGCGAACTACGGCGTTTTTACTGGCCTTGGTAGTGACTGTGATCGCGATCAATGTTTTGGTGGCGCTGGCGTCAGCTAAATAGCGAACGTCCATATATTTGCCCACGAGCTTACGCCCCTTGTAAGCAACTAGGGGAATCATGCGGGCCGGTAATCGAAACTGTTTCGGTAACATAGAGTATTGTAGCTTATTAGTAACTAAAACTCAGCCTTGCGGCTGAGCTTCAAATTCTTGATTCGGTAACTTTTGATTACTTACGACGGCGGCTCATGCGCTTGTTCTTAGTAGATCCAGTGCCCATCTCTGCAGACGGTACTGCTAATATAGACCGGCCTTTGGCGCGGCGATTCTTCAATACGCGACGTCCACCGACGGTAGCTAAGCGAGCTCGAAAGCCTAAGCTACGAGTTCTGCGAGTTTTTGATGGTTGATATGTTCTTTTAGTCTTGGCCATGATTCGTTTTTTCTTGCTGCGAATATTAACATAAAAGAAAGTGGTATGCTATACAGGTATGAGTTGAATTACTTTGTATTCAAGAATAATTGGCTTCTATGACAGGTAAATCTAAACGCAAACCGATAAACATTCGTCAAATCCTGAAAGCGGTGGCATTGGTGTGTGTGCTTGCAGCCGTAGGACTATTTTTGCGCTCGTATTTTCTGGATCACCAGCCTTCAGGC
>CAYXSB010000020.1:0-12224 GCA_964466865.1 uncultured Candidatus Saccharibacteria bacterium | reverse complement strand
TACTTTCTCTGCAAACGCGTGATCCATAAATGATTCCAAGTTATCAATCTCGATAGTAAGCAGTTCTTTAGCTTGCAGAGAGTTCCAGGTTACTTGCTTCAGGCCTTCTCTGCCCTTGTAATACACAACCTTAGAGCCTTGCTGTTTGGCAGACTGAATCATCTCCAGTTGATCAATCAACAACGGGGCACTGCGACGTAATGCGGCCGCCTCCTGTTCCTTTTGCAGGACTAGTAAATCGATGTTTTGGATTGGCGTCGTTTGAAATTTCAAGCCTAATTCTGCACTTATCTGACTCACAAGACCTTTATATTGGAGTCTGTCCAGAATCCGATACACAGTTGTTCTGCCCATATGCACTCCCTTGCTAATCTCTAGTGCCGAGCTATTCTCATTTTTGATTAGATACAAATAGATTTCAGCATCTTGACTTTCCAGACCGAGCTGCTGTAATAGACCGTTTATCGTGTTTGGCTGAGCGGACATCATTTCGATATTCTACATCTTTCCATTTATAATGTGTACGGATCTTTCGAAAAAGGAGAATCGCAGATGTCTAAACAACGTATGACAACGGTACGACTTGAGCTGCTATCTCAAATTAAGCAGGAGCAAGCTTGGGCAGAAGCCCAAGAAGTTAGCCTGCAAACTGCGATAGCTGCTGGCTATAGTGGTAACCTGCACTTTGGCCATCGCAATATTGCGCTGGCCACTCGCGACCGTCTGTTAGCTGCAGCACCGCAGATAGTCAGAGATATGTACTTTGCATATATGGCTGACCGTATCGAACTCTACGGATCTCAGTTAGAACGCCTGGAAGCGATTGAGATCAGAGTTGCAGAAATTGCCGCCCTGGAAGAAGATCGTGCCAGAGAGCGACATGCAAACCATAGAAGCTATCGCTCGCGCGATGCCCACTCTCAAGATGCTATGTGGCAACAGGAGCGACTTAATCTGCTAGCAGAGAAAGCAGCGCTCGATGCCATAATCACACACAACCCCATTCTGTGTACGCAGTAATACGCTTGAACCGCTCAAATTGAGCGGTTCTTTTTATCCTCACTATCGATGATCCCTATTATCCTGCTAAAATCCAGCGCAACTTGTCTCTGATAATCCTATTGTTTGGAATTTGTTATTTGATGCTTGTTGCTTATTAAGCTGGACTAGCTCAGTTGGTAGAGCAACCGCCTTGTAAGCGGTCGGTCCTGAGTTCGAGTCTCAGGTCCAGCTAATTTTACTTTCGTAAAATTAAGAGTGAGGGTTAGACTGAGAGAGTAAAATTCTAACTCTCACGCTTACTCTATACTTAGAATTAACGTAGACATAAGAATGCTTTCAGCATTATGCACATACCCGGCCGTAACCCCACAATTGAAGCTCTCCGCTCTCCTCACAAAGTCAGCACTATTTATATGGAGGAGAATATCAATCAAGATGCCAAGATCACTGAGATCCTAAACTTGGCTAAGGAAAAGCACGTACAAATTATAGAAGTTCCTCGCAAACAGCTTGAGAAGTACGCCGATGGCGAAAATCATCAAGGCGTAGTTGCTGAAGCCAACAACATCCAACCGCAAAATTTTTCCGAGAAAGTATTGATCGAGAAGCCTGGCTTCTACATCTATATAAGAGAAGCGTTATACGAGCATAATGTCGGCGCTATCATCCGCACTGCCGAAGCCGCAGGCTTAGCCGGCGTAATTCTCCCTCCGAAACAAGAATTAACCGCCACTATTGGACGTATGTCGATGGGCGCAGTATTCCACGTACCGGTCTACTCTGGTTCACTATTTCCCACAATGAAATTCTTCAAGCAGGCAGGGATGAAAGTGTCTGGCATAGAAACAAGTGGAGTATATAATTTGTTTGAATCTGACCTCAAATCCGATGGTCTGCTAATTGTCGGAGGTGAAGATCGTGCCTTAAGTGCAGAGATTGCTGACAAATGCGATCAGCTAATTTATATCCCTCAGTTCGGCAAAGTAAACTCCTTAAATATGAGTGTAGCGGCAGCCATCGCTATTTACGAACACGTGCGTCAGGCCCAAAAGTAAGGCCTGGACATATGCCCAGGCCTACAACCTATGCTTTAGGCACTTCTGTGCCGTCGTCTGATGACTTGATCCTGGGGTTCACCACCAGATCATATCTATCTAGCAACATCCCCATCCACCATTTGTGAACATGCCGTGAAGCCCAAGGAGCGTGCATCTCGCAAAATCGAAACGCAGCGCCTAGATCACAGTCGTGCTGCCGAAACAGTCTGCCTATGTCTTCAGCTACCCGCCAACTCGAGGTTGGAGTGTAGGTGCTGTCATCATATGGCATCCCAATCATTATCAGCATCTTAACCGCGTCCCAGCTCCACTCTGCCAACGCTCCCGTTTCTCCAGCCACCTGCAGCAAATCTAAATCGACATCGAAAATAATATCACTAGACTCTTCGGCCATGGCGATTCTCCTATGTTTAGGTTGGGTCGGATTATCGCATACCACCTAAAAATCAAACAACTGGCGTGCTACCAATCGTCATAATAGACTTTGCTATAATCACAAAGTCTGAAAGCGCACAACAAGGAGTTAATAATGCAGGAACAAGTTAGCGCTTTAATACTAGCGCTCTTTCAAATCGGCGTATTTCAATTAGGAGAGTTCACGCTCAAGTCAGGAATGACTTCTCCGTTCTATCTCGACTTACGTTTGCTAATTTCCTTTCCAGACGTGTTAAGTCTGGCTGTGGATTTGCTGGCCGAGAAGATCGCGGGTATTGAATACGACAGAATCGCTGCTATTCCTTATGCTGCTCTACCAATCGGTACAGGTCTATCGTTAAAGCTACGGCGGCCAATGATCTTCCCTCGTAAAGAGGTCAAGAGTCATGGCACGAGTAAACAGATCGAGGGATTGTTCATCGCAGGTGAACATATACTCGTCGTAGATGACCTGATTACACGGGGTGACTCAAAGATAGAGGCGATCCAGCCGCTGCAAGAGGCCGGACTTCTAGTTAGCGATATTGCAGTCATTGTTGACCGCGAAAGTGGCGGAGTCGAAACTCTAGCCGCCTACGGAATCAAAGTCCATGCTGTGCTGCGACTAACCGAAATGCTCGACGTGCTTGGAGCAACTGGCAACCTTGAGCCTCAAGTCCGCATCCGCATTAATAAGTGGTTAGCAGGAACCTAACGGTGCAAACAGCCTCATTACAAGTGGGGCTGTTTATTTTGCTTTACTTTGCTTTGCCATTTCCGATACAATTGCTATAATCCTACCGTAAATTAATTTCCCTTAATGGCTACTAGTAGTAAAAAATCTAAAAAGAAGAGTGCCGCCTATCGTCTCGTAAATGAAGAAACCGGATACCAATATATTGCCCGATTGGGCCGCGAAGCATACGACAAGCTGAAGGACAAAAAAATACGCAAGTATGTACCAAAGTTGCGTAAACATGCTGATTTCGTAGTCAGAAAGGTAAAGTAATTAAATATTGAGAGTCTCGGTAAGTTGTGTACAGGTGTCGGTTAATTGGTAAACCACTGGTCTCCAAAACCGGGACTCCCAGTTCGAGTCTGGGCACCTGTGCCAGTATTAGAATTATTCAATGAAGAGAATCACGAACTTTTTTAAAAGCATTATCGAATTTTTCCAAGGAATAGTCCTGGAACTTAGACTCGTAGAATGGTGGAGTTTTGGCCAAGTGGTAAAATCCACAGTCATAGTTGCCGTACTGGTAATTATGTTTGTGCTCATACTTACCGGTATGGACCAAGTCCTCGTTAGCTTACGTGGTTTACTCTTAAACAGAACTATTATTTAAGCCAAATGGCCAAAAAACAAGACAAAGCTACTATGAAAGATACTATCGAACTCACTTCTGAGACAGAGGCTGAGAACGTTTCAGTTGATGCCAAATTAACAGACGATAGCGGCAGCATTACTGCTCCTATTCCTGCTGACGATGGTGATATCAACGTGAACAACGAATTAACCAAATGGTACATCGTCAACACTTACTCTGGTCATGAAAAAAAGGTTGCTCAGCAAATTGAGCAACGCGTAAAAGCTAATGGCTTAGAAGACGAAGTTGTAGAAGTATTGGTCCCAACTCAAGAGAAAATCATGGCCAAAGAAGGCAAGAAGCGCACTGTTGAAGAGCGCATTTTCCCCGGCTATGTGTTGATCAAAATGGTCATCAACGATACTACCTGGCACTTAATCCGCAACACCGAAGGTGTGACTGGATTTGTAGGACCGACAAAGAAGCCTACTCCACTCAGCGAAGAGGAAGTGAAAGCAATCATGGCCTTCACCAAGGTACAGCAAAAGTCTTACCAGGCAAGCTTCAAAGTTGGTGATTCAGTACGTGTACTCAATGGACCATTCAAAGAGTTCGTGGGTGCTATCCAAGAGATTAACGAAAGCAAAGGAGAATTGGTTGTGCTATTATCCATATTTGGAAGAGAAACACCTGTTCACTTGGGCTTCTTAGAAGTAAGCAATTTATAACTAGAAATTTACGACATTAAGAAATGGCAACTAAAGGCAAAAAAGAAGTAAAGGCAGTATTAACCCTTCAAATAGAAGCTGGCAAGGCTACACCCGCGCCACCTCTAGGACCTATCTTGGGTCAGAATGGTGTACCGATTCCTGATTTCTGCAGCCAATTCAATGAGCGCACTCGTGATAAGGGCAGCGATGTATTGCCAGTTAAGCTGACAATCTTTACTGACAACTCTTTCAAGTTTGATGTGCACGAACCAACAGTAGCTAGTATGTTAAAGAAAGCTGCTGGCGTTGAAAAAGGCTCTGCTAATCCAAAGAAAGACAAAATCGGCAGCATTAAGCGCTCTCAAGTGGAAGAAATTGCTAAGCGCAAATTGCCTGACTTAAATACTAAGAATTTGAAATCAGCTATGCTCACCGTTGAAGGTTCAGCACGTAGCTTAGGTTTAGAAATAACTGATTAATACTCATAATATGCAGAAGCAGCTCCCAGACAATTACAATAGACAGCAAGCTTATTCAGTTGATGAAGCTGCTGCATTATTACCTCAGCTCTCTACTTCCAAATTTATAGGTAGCATCGACATTGATGTAGTACTAGCACTTTCTGATAAACAAAAGAAAGAAGCCGTCAAAGGCAGCGTAGTATTCACAAATCCTCTAGGTGGAGAAAAGAAAGTAATTGTATTCTGCGATGAAAAAGATGCCAAGACTGCATTAGCAGCTGGTGCAGATGCTGCAGGATTAGACGATTTAATCGCAAAAGTAGAAGCAGGCAAAGTCGAATATGATGTAGTCATTTCTACCCCATTGGTAATGGCTAAGATCGCAAAATTAGGTAAGGTACTAGGTCCAAAAGGCTTGATGCCAAACCCTGCCAACGAAACTGTTACTGCTGATTTAGATCGTGTAGTAAAAGTTTACAAGGCTGGCAAGCAAAACTTTAAGATGACCGAGCAAGGCGTGGTCAGAGCTAGAGTTGCCAAAGCAGACATGACACCTGAGCAGATCGCATCCAATGTGAAAGATTTCTTGAGAGCAATAAATACTGCTGCCAAGAAGCTGAATGCTCAACCATTTAAAAAGATCACCGTCTCCCCTACCATGGGAGCCCCAGTTCGCTTAGACGTCGCAAACGTCATCAGCGTATTGTAGGCAAACTCAGGAGATTGTGGTAATATCGCTCAGTCCAAGACAATAGGTTCTACTTTGCTAGTAAGCTTTGTAGAATAATTCCTATCGAGACGCACAAATTTGAAATTCCAAATTTCAAATTCCAAGTTCCAAAATAAGGTATTTCCATATTTTGTTATTTGTTATTTGTTATTTGTGACTTCTAGTATGGCGCCTCAGGCGTCTTTTTTTAGACCCGAAATTGTTTCGTAATCACATACTTATACTTTATACCTTAAATTATGGCTAAGAATAAATCGCAAAAGACAGCCATGCTCGATACTTACAAGACTAAGATCGGCAACACCTCTGGGTTGATCGTAATCGATCACAAAGGTTTGACGGCTGCAGAAGTGAGTGAGTTCAAGAAGGCTATCACCGACATGGGCGGTAGTTTCAATGTAATTAAGAATACTTTATTCAACATTGCTTTAGACAATGCTGGGTTACCAAAGTTAGACATTTTCAAATCCGGAGCACATGCCGCAGTATTCTTCGGTACTGATGTTGCCGAGACTGCCAAGCTGTTGCAGAAGTTCATTAAAGATACCAAAGAAAAAGTACAGGTACGCACAGGTATTCTGGATAGCCAGATACTTAGCGCTAGTCAAATCAATGACCTGGCCAACATGCCAACTAAGGAGCAATCCGTAGCCATGATTGCTGGATTGTTGAACCAATCTCTAAGCGGTGTGGTGAATGTGTTGGAAGACAGCGTACGTTCTGTAGCTATTATTATTAATCAAGCATTTCAGGAATAGTTATTGAGCCTTTGGTTCATAAACTTAACATTTAAACTTATTTATTATCTTATTTAATTATGGCAAGCGACAAAGTACAAAAGATCGTCGACAACATTAAGGAATTAAGCGTTGTTGAAGCTTTTGAATTAAAAAAAGCTCTTGAAGAAGAGTTTGGTGTAACTGCTGCTGCTCCTATGGCTATGATGGCCGCTCCAGCTGCTGCAACTGCAGAGGCTGTTGAGGAGAAGACAGAGTTCGATGTCGTCCTAAATGAAGCTGGCGCTGAAAAGATTGCCGTCATTAAGGTCGTCAAAGAAGCTACCGGATTGGGCTTGAAAGAGGCCAAGGACTTGGTAGAAGCTGCACCAAAGACAGTGAAAGAAGCCATGAGTAAAGACGATGCTACTGCATTAGTAGCTAAGCTTACCGAGGCTGGTGCAAAAGCCGAGATGAAATAATCTCGTTCACTAAACTTCTAAGAAAGAGCAGCTAGTCTGCTCTTTTTTAGTACTTCTTCAGCTTTCAATATGGAAAAGCAACCAAGCTAGTCAGAGGCGCGTTTATACCACAAAGAAGATTCGTGAACGGTAAAACACTTCCGATAATCCTTCATAAACGCGCACATCTGACTTAGCTTAAAACCAGCAATTCCAAAACACTTATTTTTCAGTTTATTTATATGCAATTAATCGATATCCAGTCACAACTGGACGAATTCGCTACCAATAACATACACCTGGAGATTCTCGATCTCGTAAAGTCTGGCAAAGAAGCCACCGTTTACAGAGTACGAAATCAGGAGGACAGCCAGATTATGGCTTTAAAAGTCTACAAGAGCCACGAGATGCGTAGCTTCCGACAAAATGCTGACTATCTCGCCGGACTACACATCGGTAGTCGTACCCTACGTCAGGCAGTGAAAAAGAAAACCAAAATCGGCAGAAAGTATATTCAAGATGTGTGGGTGGATCAAGAATACCGCATGCTGCGAAAGCTCAATAGCCTAAATGCAAATGTGCCCGAAGTATATGGCCATTCACACAACGCAATTCTATTTGAATATATTGGGGGTGATAATCCAGCGCCAAAGCTGGCAGAAGTAAGGCTTACTGCCACCCAAGCACAAGCCGCGTTTAATGATATTTTGGATAATATCGAGCTAATGTTGCAAGCTGGTTATGTCCACGGTGACTTATCGGCGTTTAACATCCTCTATTGGCAAGACCAAGTAGTCATCATCGACTTTCCACAAGCAGCGGATATAATTAAGAATGCAAATTCTTATCAGATGCTGCTCCGTGACATCGAAAATATAGCTAAATACTTTCAAAAGTACTTACCAATCAATACATCCGAAATACAGGAAAGATTCTCAGTATATAACGACCTGTTCCGCCGATTAGTCTGAGGTGTAAGTGTTATTGACAGGGGTATAGTCTTATAGTACTATATACCGGTTATAGAAGAGGGAGGCAGCATGACGTTGTCCGCAATCGAGATCCGGGTTACCAGCGTTGGTACAATGAGTTTCCGACCGCATGGCTCAGAAGCACCCTTCGCTACCGTCACTGGCGAGTATGTGCATGAGGCTTTTGGTGCTGGGTGGGTGAATATTTACCCCACCTATGTGATCGGGAATCTCGGGGAAGTGCAGTTTCGCTACAGCGCGGAACAGCTAACGCAGAAACAACTGTACCGCCTGGAAACCACCGGAAAATGCTACATAGTCCATCAGGACGGTAGCTTCGACGAAAGGGATGTAATTCCCAACATCGCCGAATACTTCTAGCAGTAATGCTAGGAATGAGCGCTCAGACATTCTGAGCGCTTTTCATTTGAAGCTACGCTTCAGCGAATCTACATTCTCCAAGGCTACTGATAAGCCTTTCACCACACACAGCAAAGGTTCATCCACTACGTGCGCTGGCACTCCAATTGCTTTGGTAAATAACTCGTCAATTTTGCGTAACATAGATGTGCCACCACTGAGCACAATTCCGCGGTCAATGATGTCAGAAGCCAGTTCTGGCGGCGTTTTCTCTAGCACTGCTCTCACAGAGTAGATGATCTCCGTAAGTACAGATTTAATCGGATCAACTACATCATTAGAATTCAGGACTACAGTATCTGGCAACCCAGTCTTGAGGTTGCGTCCACGCACATCCATCTCCAATGGTTGCGCCAAAGGTACAGCGCTGCCGATCTCAATCTTAATTCTCTCCGCCATTAGCTCTCCAATCAACAGTCCATGCTGCTTACGCATGTAATTAATAATCGCGTCATTGATGGCGTCACCAGAGCCACGCTTAGATTCATAGGTCACAATTCCGTTCAGAGAAATCACCGCAATCTCCGCCGTGCCTCCACCAAGGTTCACGATCATGTTTCCGGAAGAAGTATTTATGGGGAGGTTGGCACCAATTGCTGCGGCAATTGGCTCAGGGAGCAAATAGATTTTGCCAGCGCCAGCGGCATTTAACGCTTGAATTACCGCTCGCTCCTCTACTGAGGTCAGTCCTGCTGGCACCGAAATGATCACTTCAGGGCGGCTGAATCGGATTTTGCCTAAAGACTTCTCCAGAAATCGCTTCAACATCGCTTCCGCAACCAAATAATTAGCAATTCCGCCGGATTTCAAAGGCCGCCTGGCCTCAATATTCTCCGGGACTTTGCCCAACATTTCCTTAGCTTCTTGGCCAACTGCAATTATTTTTCGCTCACTCGGAGATACCGCAACTACGGTTGGCTCCTGTAAAACTATGCCACGATCCTGTACCATGACTAAAGTATTGGTTGTGCCTAAATCTATGGCTACTCTTTTGCTTCGAAACATAGGTGAGAGTATAATTGATACTTGAAAAGCCTTACTATTTCTAGATAATACTAAATGAATATATCACGTATCCGCAAGTATTTCGTCGTCGTGTTCTCCTCTGTGCTATTTGTAGTCCTGGCCGTGCTGGCGCTGGTAGTTGCCCGCGGCAACATCATCACCAATCAAGGTCTAGTCGAGACCGGAAGCATCAGACTTAATGTCAGTCCCAGCTCCGATTATCAGGTATTTCTGAACGAGCAAAGCCAGACTCTATCCAATAACAGCATTTCCAATATTACACCCGGAACGTTCGAGTTGAAGATAGATAAGCAAGGTTACACCAGCTGGCACCAGTCTGTGGACGTAAAAGCAGGTCTCGTAACTGACGTTACTGTCCAATTATTCCCACAGGAATTAAAGTTGGAACAATTAAGCAAAACCAATGTCGACAAGACATTCTTCTCCACCAGTCATCATTACGTGTACTACTCTGTAACTAACGTCCCATTGGGAACCAGCGTGGGGATTTGGAAGCAGACTTTGCAGCAAAGCAATATCCCGTTAATTGACGAAAGTCCCCTGAAGATCACTGATCTTACAGCCTTGATTCAAAAAGATATTGTGGCTGGCACTTTCACGATTAAGCCATCGCAAGATGATACTAAGCTCTTGTTGATCACCACAGCAGCTACTTACGTACTTGATGCTACCAGTGCCAATCAGCCAAGCGAAACTAATCGTTTACAAGTAAGCTATCCAGTCGATGAGGTTAATTGGTTACGTCCATCCAGCGATTTACTCATTCGCTCTGGAAACTTATTGATCGATTACAACTTAGACAATAAGTCGTCTACTATCATTACCTACGAAGTTGATAAAGCTCCTATCTATACTCTAACCTCTGATGCAGTGCTATATCTGCAAGACGGTAAGCTGTATAAGTTCACTCCTGGTAGCAACTCTGCAGTAGTATTAGAAAATGTCACCTTGCCAGCCAGTATCACTTCTTTGCGCGCTGGATTTAGCAGCGATACTGATTTAGTCATGCAAGCTGGCACTAAGCTTTATTACTTAAGCACTGTCGAAAGTTCCCTCACCGAGCTCGGAGACTTCGGCTTGGTAACGTTGTCGCCTAACGGCCGCAACCTGATGGTGAGCGCTGCAGACGGTACGATATATTCTCTGGAAATAAACATTAGCTTGGTTCAAAATTCTGTAGATACAATCAAACGCACAACCGGAATTACCAGCAAGATTTTGGTCTCTAGCATCTTGTGGGATCCTAGTTCCAATTACTTGGTATTCCAAAATTCAGGTGAGAATGACCACATATACAGCGCCGACTCTACTGGAAACAATATCAACGCATTGCTGGTATCCGCGAGCATTCCTAACCCTGGTGAGTATGGAATTCCTACTAATAATTCTGGATTGGTGATTAAACTGTTTGATAGCCAGCAGACTGACACTACCGAGAAGCGTTCTAACTTATACAGCTTGGCATTTAATCAATAGAAGTTTTATTTGCCGCTGGCAGGAGTCGAACCTACAACCGTTTCCTTAGGACGGAACTGCTCTATCCAATTGAGCTACAGCGGCATGTACCAAACACTTATTTGTGCCATTCCCATATAGCTCCTATCCTCCGCCAGAGGCGGATCAGCCTTGGCTGAAATTGAGCTACAGCGGCAGGAAATTTATTCACCCTGCTCCCATTCCATCGAGTATAGAATTTTTTCGATTGCCAAGTCGTAATCCATAATTTCATCTTCTGTGAACCAGACTTTAAGCTCTCTCTCAGCTTCATCTACAGAACTAGACGCATGCACCAAGTTGCGGGCCGCACGTTCGAACTCATCGCCGAGCAAGTAAGAATCTATCGTAAAATCGGCGCGTATGGTACCTACATCAGCTTGCAGTGGGCTACCGTGACCAACTAGCTTTCTCACATGTTCAATTGCGTGTGCGCCCTCTATAACCATCGCTAAGATCGGGCCAATGGCTAAGTAATTCATCAGCTTCTTTTGTACGTCGGCACCGATTTCCAGTGCGGTCTTGTTATTCTCAATTCCCTTGTCTGCATAGATCTTCAAGGTACGTTCGCCAGTCTTGGTCTTTTCTTCATCGCTCCACCAGTAATGCTCCGAGGCCTTTTTGCTATCCGGCCATACCATTTTCATCGCTACAATCTTTAAACCTTTGCGTTCAAATCTGGTCAGAATTTCCCCCATTAACCCGCGCTGTATAGCATCAGGTTTAAGTAAGACCAAAGTTCTAGTGTGTTGCTGTGTTTTCATCGACATAAAGGGAAATTACTAAATGTAAAACTATGGCGGAATTCTAATCCTTTAGCTGTAAATTCTCAAGCTGATTAGTGGTTTTGATCTGCAGCGAATTTCCATCGGTACTCAACTGTATTGGGCCATCCAGATCAGTGCGGAACACCTGCATATTGGCAGCCTTCAGGTTATCCAGTACCTGCTGTGTCGGATGCCCGTACGTGTTGTGAGCGCCTACAGAAATAAGTCCAATTTGCGCATCAAGCATGCCCAAGAATTTTGCACTAGTGGAGTTTTTGCTACCGTGGTGTGACACTTTCAGCACATCGACTTTCTGCTGGTCTGGTGGCAAAGCCGCTATAGCCTGCTCTTCTTCAGCCATAGGCAGATCTCCCCCGGAAAACATTTGAAAGTGCTTGTAGCGAATGATAACCGTCAGCGATACATTGTTTGATTCTGTCTGAGAATAAGTATCAAAGCCTTGTTGCGGCCAGATCACATCGAAGTCAACGCAGCAGCCCAGCTTGAAATCGTCTTTGTCCGTCAGCTCATAATTTGACACTTGCTTTTGCTGCACGATGTCGTGCAGCTTGGCGATCACGGTGTTGGATTTATTATTCTGCTCCCAGAATATATTCTGTACGTCGTACCGCTGTAGCACGCTGGATAAACCTTCTATGTGATCCGCATCTGGATGTGTAGCAATCA
>CAYXSB010000019.1:0-12453 GCA_964466865.1 uncultured Candidatus Saccharibacteria bacterium | reverse complement strand
GCGGTTAATGACAGAATTATTACTGCAGGCTTTTTGTAACTGCGAGTACCAGCTAAAGAGCTACCTAAAACCACCGGTAATAATGTAAATACGCACGGAGCAAAAACAGTCAGCATTCCAGCAAAAAATCAAATTAGTAAATTTGCCATACGCCTTTATATCACAGTAAAAACAAATGAATCGGGGCGCCGTTGGCGCCCCGAAAGGGTAATACTATTAAGTTAGTTGCTAGCGGTACTTCACCTCCCCGTCTTGCAACATGGGAGACTGCGCGAGATCGATGACGCACAGTGGGATATGTCCCATTGTGACCAGCGTGGCGAAGGTCACGACGACCTCGCCGTTGTCAGAGCGCAATTGATACCAGCCCGATGTCTTGTAAACGTCGTCACCCTGATCAGGTGGAATCTTGTGATTCATTTTGACGTTTATCAGCGACTGCCCACTGACTTTGATGTACCGATTGTCCCAAGGATAGTCGCCCTTGGCGGGAACAAAATCAATATCGCCGTACTTACCTGTGACGTAGTACTGCGACGTTGCTTCATAAACGCCAGCACCATCCATCCACCAGAGGCGGAGGCCTTGGCCTACACGTCCTGCGACATTGCCCCAACGGAGGCCGAGCTGGCCCATGGGGGGTTCAATGTAGCCTGTCTTCGCAGCCGCAGCGCAAATCTTGGCTGGGTGGGTTTTGTCCACCAGAATGTCGCCGGTATTGCCTGAGCTGGAATTGGTCCAGCTGCCGTTGCCGCACGTCTTATAACTAAACGAGAACGTCGGCAATTGGGCATAGGTAGCAGCACCACCATAGATCGCCGCGATAAAACCAGCCGAAGTGGCACAGGCCGAAGTGCAAACTGCCGCAGGATTGTATACCCCGGTCAAGATTTGCAGATCAAAGCCACCGCTGAACGTAGCCACAATGCCTGCGGTCACAACGTCGCCGTTGTTAGGGCCTGTATTGCAAGCGCCGGGGCTGACTGCGTTCATAGTGGTCGCAGTGCCAGCGTAGTGCTTGGTGATCAGGCCGGTAACGGTGTTCACGGTGTAGGTCACGCCATAGGTATCGTTTGCCCAGTTGTTACCGCAGGTTCCACTATCAGTGGACGAACCTGCGTACGGGCCATAAGTGACCACGGCTAGGGCTGGCTTGGCGACGACTTTAACGGCTGGCGCAGCTTGCGCGGGCTGGGTAAATGAGGCAAACAAGGACAGTGCGATTGTCAGCACCAGGCTGACGGTGAGAAAGTTACGACGGGTCATGATTGACCTCCTGTTGCTTAAACGGACTTTTACCACTGTCTCCACTAGGGGGCAGCACGGTAGGCTTAAACAATTAAAACTTTTCAACTAACTTCAATGAGCTTCCTCATAAGAGGATTTCGTGGGATTGTAACACTAAAGTTACGTAATTGCACTATATGTGGATATATATTGGAGTTATCAACAAAAAACTTGCCAATCACGATTTCCGCATTGCTTGGCTGTGAATCTAAGTCTGAAATATTTATCTGAAATTTATAAATTCTACTTGCCAGTGTCTAAAGCCAGGGGCTACAATGCGTAGAGTTCACCTCTTTACCCAATATATAGTTATGTTGACAGCTTTAGCTCCCACAATCGATCCTGAAGGCACCCCCGACAACAATGAGGACACATTGCTAGATCCACTTCTAGCCAATCTACCTTTGGATGTGAGTGCATTTGAAGATTTCGTCGAGAACGAGCTGGCTACTGAGCCAGACGAAGAAACCTATCGCTTTGTCAGCGCCAACGAGCTAACTAAGCCGATGGAGACGCAAACTGGTATTGTGGCTGAATATAAACAACTCTACAGAACCTGTTTTGACCTGGATCCGTTGACTATGTATGGTTATCGCTTGAAATCACGTGCATTTGAAGCGCAATTGGCTGGGCATGAATCTACGCTTAACCTTGAGGATATTGAAGAAATGCTGCACACCTTTAAGGCGATCTTAGGTGTCGCTGTAGACAAAGGTATAGAGAGCGTACAAAGAAAAATCCGCTTGGATGAAGACGAAATTTCTCCCGAAAACTACGAAAAGTGCATGCATGTAGTTGCCGAAATAAATGAAATTCTGCATAAACAACCAAGTCTACGCTCTAATATTGCAGAGCCAGAAGAGGCGTTGCCAATAGAAGAGCCTGAGCTAGCTTAAAGAATCTTTCCCGGGTAATATAAACAATTATATTGCCGCTTTATATCTTTTGTGAGTAGAGCTTTACGTGCTTTTTTGTCATTTTCGTGTTATAGTACTGGTGTATATCTGTTAGCTCGTATTTATGTCCTCAACCACCACCAGTTCTGGTGCAGTATTAGGTGCTGCTACCTCAGTTGGATTCTTGACTACACTATTCTCCGATTGGAGAGTTTCTGCGTTGACCGCAGTAGCAATACTAGTGGCTGGCATGATCATTATTCTGTTTACCCGTAGACGCAAGAAAAAAGAATATACAAACGTATAATCTATGAATATCATTGATCGCACGATCATAATTCTAGGCGTTATAAACTTCTTCAGGTTAACTATCCTTACCACTCTTACCGTTATTTACGATTCGTTTTTGCTGAAGAAGCAGATTCGTAAACGCCATCACAAAGCTGTTTATTACAAACCGCTAGTTTCTGTGGTGATTGCTGCGTACAACGAAGAGAAAGTGATTCAACGCACTCTCACTTATCTGTTCAAAAGCACCTACACAAACTTTGAAGTTATCGTAGTAAACGATGGCTCGAAAGATAACACTGAACAGGAAGTTAAAGACTTCATGGCCAAAAATCCTGACAAGAAAGTCATCTATGTATATCAGCCCAACCAAGGTAAAGCCCATGCTTTGAATAACGCTATTCTCAATCATGTGAATGGCAAACTGATGATGTGCTTGGATGCTGATTCATTATTGCGCGAAGATGCCCTAGAAAAAGCTGTGCCGTACTTCCGCAATCGCAACACCAAGGCCTTAGCCACAAATGTAAAAATAATGTCTGATAATTCTGTATTGGGATTGATTCAAGAGATCGAGTATTTGATGGGTTACCACTTGAAGAAAGCTCTGACAGTCGGCAACATTGAGTACATTATCGGAGGCGTCGGCTCAGTATTCCGGACTTCAATAGTCAAGAAGCTGGGTGGCTATGACACGGACACCATTACTGAAGACATCGACCTGACGATGAAAGTAGTCAGACTAGGTAATAGAAAAAACCTGCTAGTTTACGCTGAAGATGTGGTGGTATTTACAGAAGGGACGCTGACAGTGCATGCCTTATTTAAACAGAGATTCCGCTGGAAGTTCGGTCGGTTTCAAACATTCTGGAAAAACCGTGACCTATTTTTCAACAGTGACAAGAAATACAGCAAGTTTCTGACATGGGTATATTTGCCATTCCAGTTGTTCAGTGAATTTACGTTCTTGTTTGACCCAATTTTCATTCTATACATTCTAGTATTGGCGTTAAGACTAGGAGATGCATCTTCATACTTCGGGATGTTCTTGTTCATGATGTTCTATGTAGCGATGGCAGTGGCCACTGATTATCAATCGTCTACAAAACACAGAATTATGCGTTTATTGCTTACCCCATTCTCATATCTATTCTTCCTGTTGGTGAGCGTTGTGGAGTATGTGGGACTGATCAATTGTATCCTGCGCTGGCGCGAAATCATTTACGCCAAAGACTACAACCGCTGCGGCTGGACACCAGTTGCCCGCTTGGGCAACAACAACGTCAAGCTGGCTTAATCATACATCCTATAGCATCCTAGATAGAACGGTGATATAATCGACCGTTCATTAACAGCCGCAATTCCTTGACGGAAAAGAGCAGAATAAGCTTCTGTTGTTTCCCGTCTGGGAATCAGATAGGGCCAAAATTGGCGCAGCCTCGACGGGAGACTAAGGTCGACCTCATGGATGCATTGTTGAATCTAGCACTGGGTGTGATCGCCAGCTTCCTTGCCTGGTGGGTCCTGTTCCACGGCATAGTTCCCAAGATCAAGTTCTCCAACGGCATAAGTAAATTGCCTACGGGGCGGATTGCTGAGAATCAGTCCGGTTGGAAGTATCGTGTCAAGCTCGGTAACTACGGCAGGCGCAATGCAATTGATGTGCAGGTGAGGGCAAAACTAAGCATAAAAGGCTTAAACCCACTGCGCTCGGATAATCTGCAAATTGTGTATCTGCCGCTCGACGGAGATCGATCATTCGCTATCCCTCGCATCATGCCACAGAAGAAGGGTCACGCGCGCAGCACTGTGCTGGCGCTTGAGCCAAACCTGGCAGATGAGTTCCGTAACCAAGACATATACCCTGAAGACTTTAGGGACCTAGCACGTGCGTACAAGCTCACGATGGAAGATGTGCTGGCACTTGGTGCTGAAGCGAAGCTGGAAATGATGGTGTTCGGCTATGATGATTTCAGTGGTGCCAGAAAGTTGTTCTGGTCTAGGGCCTTCACATCGGAAGACATCGGTGATGGTCCGTTCGAAAAGGGCGGCCTGAACTTAGCTGTCTAGTTAGCTTCATCTGGCCGGAGGAAAAACCTCCGGCCATTTTTTTACCTCTTCGCAGTACACACTGACAGCCCAAAGTTGTAAACTAGCTAAAGCCAAAGGCTGCCCCTTGGGCCTACCCGTTTATAACTTTTCACTCTCATCATATGAACCCTGCTGACGTTGACTTACGACTAGACTCTGACGGCTTGCCGCCAGTGGGCGAACGCAACTTTCATGAATTTCCCACCGAGAATTTAGAAATTTTGTTGACCGAGATTGATACTGCTGTGCCGGAGTTAGCTTGCAGAAACAGAGTCAATTATTACTTCGCCAAGTTTGCTGAGCTGCAACCCGAACCAGAGTTGGTGGCTTTAATTGGACACGCCATTTGCTCTTACCTGAGCTATTGCTTGGAAACGGGCAAGCCCTGGATGGCCGAGTTCTTATTTCCCCCGCAACTAGATCCTAAAGTCGATAACTTCCCTGGCGAAAATGTTCCAGCCGTGGGTAAATTTCGCACTGAGCATTTGCAGCGAAACTTACGACTAGCTGGCAATTACGTGGAGAAACTAATTTTCAAGAATACAATTCTATTCATTCGCGGCCCGATGTACTCTGCCAAGTCAGGTGCGGCAGCGTTGATGTACGGATTGCTGCATAAAGGCATCGGACAAGAAAATATAATTCCCCTGATTTATGAAGGTATGGGTGAAGGCGCAATTCATGCGCGCAGCTTACGCAATGGCGCGATTCCAGCCGAAAAAGTAAACATGGATAGTTTACAAGAATTGGTCTCACAGCTGATAGAAACAGAACTGGCTCAGTCAGATCTAGATGAGAAGAAAGTGGTGATTATTGAAGAGGCAACTTTTTTGGAAATGGAGAATTCAGATGTGGCGTTACAGTTCGCAAATATGATGAACGACCTTCAAGCGCATGGAATCAGCGTGATCATTATTGGACTTGGTAAAAACTATCGCGGCCAGGAGTTGTTAATAACTCAAACCTTGATGGAGAATTGCGCCGATATGGAAGTACTAGATTGCACTTCTTTCCATTTGTATCCGACGCCGGAAGGTTCGCAAGTGGCTCCCGCGGAATTAACTGGTCGGTATTCCCAGCCGATGCAAATGTTTGATTGGTGTTTTCAAGTCTTAGCTCCTCGCGAACTTACTGCCGGAATTGATTACCATCCTTTGCCTGAGCAATTTCATCCATTTAGTGTGCTCAGCCGACGCGATCCTGAGCTGTACGCCGAACTTATGAAAGTTCAACGTGGTGACTTATTGGTCAAACATACGGAAATGGCCGTATTAGAAGGATAAATTGTTATCAGGCAAGTCCCGGAAAGAAGTCGGTAACGATTTGATGTCGTGGAATTCCCATTTGTAAAAGTAATTCACGTGCGCCGTCGACCAGGCGTTGCGATCCGGAAATATAGAAGTGAGAATCTTTGTAATCAGGAACTTCCGCGGCAAGCATGTCCGCATCAATTCTACGGTTATAGCCCTGCCAGTTTTCAGGTACAGAATTTGGATCAGTAATTGTATATACAGTCTTGATGCCTAATTTGTGTTGGGCTTCGCTAAACACATCAGTGTAGATTATTTGTTGCGGCAGGGTGTTGGTGTAAACCAAAGTAATCGGACGTGGCTGGTTAGTGTCTACCAAATACTTAATCATGCTACGAAATGGAGTAATGCCGATCCCACCTGCGATAAATACACACTTCTGAGTCGGATCTTTGGGCAAAGTGAAATTCCCGGCGAGTTGAGCTCCCACAATCATTTTCTTATCATCGATAGTAGCTAACGCTTGTTTATAACTACTACCGTTCGGGTAGAACTTCACTCCCAGTCGCACATCGTCTTCTGTGGGCGAAGATGCGATCGTGAGGTAGCGTCGGTTGCCGCGGCTATCGGCGTGAGCATGTGGCAGCGTCCACTCCATGTATTGTCCAGGGATGAAGTTCAGCTTTTTCCCAGTAGCAAATACAAAGTCGATGACGTCAGGCGAAACCTGGACTTTTTGTTTTAACGTCAGAAATAACTTCTGTTTAGGACTCACCAGATAAGCAAACAAATTTCCGATAACTAAGGCTAATTCTGGAGTGGAGAATATCCCACCAATGTGAAGGCCGGGAGCAAATAAAATTCCCACCAGAATGGCGTAGACCATTTGTAATTCTTTGGTAGTGGGCGCCGTTAGCGGTTCCGTGAGCATAATGAAAGCAAAGAACAGTAGCGAAGAATGTCCAAACAGTTGCACCAACGTATTCATCGGATCGCTGCCCTTGAGCAGCGCGAATATCACAATGGTAATTGCGGCAGCGGCAAAGAAATAAAACAGCATATCTTCGTCCTGCATCTTGCGCATGATCAACAGTCCGCCGATCAAGATAACTGGCATCATGGCTGAGGCACTGATCCACCAGCTGGCAGATTGCCCGATGAAGAATGCGGTAATTACTACAGCGATCGCTGCTGGATTAAAAATGTGTTTGCGATTAATGGCCAGAATGTACTTCGAACCCATGGCCCAAGCTGCTGCCCAGAACAGAAATGCCAGTTCATCGAAAGACTTGGCAGGCGTAATAATCAGCACCAGGATTAAAGCCGTGATATACACCGACTCCACGTTGGTAGGCGCATCGTAGGCCCAGGCAAAAACCTTGTTGGCGATCCAACAACCTACGACTAAGAACAGAGTAGAGAATGCAATATCAATTGGTTGGTAGGGCATCCACCCCAGTAGTCCAAAGATTGCTGCCAGCACGACTAGGATAATCAAGAAGTACAGGACTAGCCTGTACGTAGTAATCGTATTTAGAAAAGCATCAATTGGCTTCAAGATTATATTCATACTGTGTACTGCGGAAAGTTGGTGGTGTAGGTGGCGATACCATCCTTATCGATCATATATGCTTCTAGTCCAGGTAGCGAGTTTATGAAGTTAACTCCATCACGCTGCATGGCAAACGCAGCAGTAGCAAACCGATCGGCTTCATAAATATTGGGGCCAATCACGGTAATGCTGACAATGTCATCTAAGGACTGTTGCGGTTGCTTGGGATTGTACACATGCTGGCCACGAATCGCGGTTCCAGAGGTAGCAACCCCGGCATTAGTGACGTTGAGAACTTTCACATTTTCTTCACGTTTGAACGGATTACGAATGCCGATAGTCCAGGAGTTTCCTTCGGTCTGAATATCTCCGCCGGCATCAACGTAGAAATCGTGGTAGCCCATTTGTCTGAGCAGCTGTGCGGCATTATTTATGGCCCAACCTTTCACTAACCCAGATGGATCCAATTTGTCTCCACGGGTGACATCGAAATATCCCAAAGTCTGTTGCTTGGTAACTTCACACAGCTGCAAAACTTTCTGCATTTCCGGGCTCAGTGGCCCCGCGGGTAGAGTACCCGAATTAATCTGACTGATCTCGCTCTCGGGTTTATATGTGCTAAACCGAGCATCGACTGCTCGAAAATAATCAAACACCGCGATGATATCCGCGTCCGTGACGCCAGCATCGCGGACTTCTATTACGACTGGCATTCCCATGATTAGGCGAGTCTGTTTCATACCGCTGACTGTTGAGCTTGAGTTAACGCAGTTTTTAGCGACTGCACAAATGCCATGCTGCTATCGGTAGCGCCGGATACGATGCTGACGTTGCTACTTTGAGCCCGAATAGCTTCCTGCTTCAGTAGTGGCATAGCCTGAGTATTTATTTCTATAGATGTGGAGCGGTCATTAGGAAACTGAAGGAACTTTACATCAGTGATTTTCCCCTGCTGAATCACCGCCTGGACCTGAATGAAGCCATAAAAAGCATCTTCGGTGCTACCAGTGTAAGTACCATCTTTAAGACCCGTGCCAGTAGTGACTGGCGTCGTCACAGGAGTGGTGGTGGGTATAGACTCTGGCGGTGTCGATACGGGTGTGGTGGTTGGTGCTACTACTTTGTTGTCGTTTTGGTGCACAAAGATGTACGCTACAAACGTGAGAATCATGCCTCCAGCGAGAATTAACTTTTTCATATATACGATATTAAAACTTCACCATTATAAGTGCCAGTTTTGAATATGCTATGAATGTTGGCATAAAACCAGTAATAAGCTGTAATATTAAGTAATGAGGAGAAAGTTCAAGCTAAAAGAAAACAACAGTTTGATATTGTTTTTGTTAGCAGTTGTGTTCGTGCTGTTATTCCTAAAGCTGGCGGATACAGTGGTGTGGGATAGACATTTGGACGTGCTGGACCAGAGCTTAGCCAATGCCGTATATACACTGCGGTCACCAGCAATGACGGAGGTAATGACCGTCATTACCAACTTTGGCAGCGCCGGATACGTAGCTGCCGTATCGATAGTAGTAGGCTTGGCTTTATTTCTCAAACATAAACTACGTTACATGGTGCCGTTTGTGTTGTCGTTAGCAGGAGCTGGTGTGTTTGCGGAAATTTTCAAAACTATATTTGCCCGTATGCGGCCGTCACCAACTAGCGCTTTGATCTCGGAAACTGGATTTAGCTTTCCCAGCGGACACTCGTTAATCGCGATCTGTCTATACGGGGTGCTGATATATTTCCTGATACGGATAATTAAGCCGCGCTGGGCCAAGCTGGCGGTAGGTGTGATTGGCATTGGCTTAATTCTAGCGATAGGATTCTCCAGAGTTTACCTCGGAGTGCATTGGCCAACCGATGTGCTGGCAAGTTATTTGCTCGGAAGCGGATGGTTATGCTTCTTAGCGGCCATATTTGAGTATCGTTGGCACAAGCTATGATATATTAGAGAAGTCAATTTCCAACTATGCTCAAACTTACCGGTAATCTCGAACAAGAAGTCATGAATATGCTGTGGGAAGCTCAGACTCCGCTTAAACCGTCTGAAGTGCAAGCGCGATTCCCGGAGCCGCTAGCTTATACCACCGTGATGACAATTATGTTACGGTTGTTCCGGAAGGGAATTCTCAAGCGCCAGAAAGATGGTAACGCCTTTCGCTATTCTCCCAAAATGTCCAAAGATGAATACGCTGATAGTACGTTGGACAAAGTTTACAAAGGTATCTTAGCTGCTTACGGTTCACTAGCGATTTCTCACTTCATTGAGTCCGTAAACAACGATCCCGAACACCGCCGTTTACTTCAAAAGTATTTGGAAGAGAATGAATAAGTTCCGCATGAAGAAAGATGCTGCCTTTTTGCTCATCCTAGCTCTCGGTATTAGCTACGTTGTGTTTCTGGTTACATTTACCAAAGAAACAATTCCGAATTTGGTTACTCAGGTGGGATTTGTCTGGCAGTTAATAGTTACTCACTGTGATCCCCAAACAATTATCCGTTCAACTGGACTGTATGTAGGGATAGCCCTAGGAGCAGTGGTATTGCTGCTGTGGGTTAATTTGGTGATGGCGATCCTGCGCTCAGCGCTGTCGGTAATGAGGACCAACAGATACCTAGCTGGGTTGGATCTGGAGCAGATTGATGATTTGACCTACAAGCTGAAGTCTGGAGAAATTACGGCTTTCACTGCTGGTATCCTGCGGCCAAAAGTTTATGTGTCACAAGCAATATTTACTAAGTTCAGTAAACGCGAGCTGCAAAGTGTGATCTGCCACGAATCCTTTCACGCTCGTACTTACGATCCTCTGCGCAAACTAATTATTGACTTCGTCAGTCACTTACTGCCGAGTTTCCCTTACAAGCGAATGCTATTTCATAACTATGATGTGCTAAGCGAATTGAGTGCCGATGAATATGCTGAGCTAAAGCTGCATAACAAGCGTAGTATTATTAGTGCTTTGCACAAAATTTTCTCCCTGACTCAAGCTAATTTGAATCTATCGATGTTTGGTTTGTATCACGATCGCATCGGTATCTTGGTAGGAGAAGAGCAGTTCAAAACCCGACAATTCTTTACGGCGCTTTTGATTGCTGGAGTGGTGTTTATGAGTAATTCGTTATTGGTGAGTCAAGTGAATTTGCTAATCAACTGTGAGCGAGCGTTTGCCGCGGTTACCACAGCAAATGGTCAAACAGGTGCTGCTAGATCCATGGTGGGCATTTGTAACTTGCCAGAAACCACATGGCGTTCTTTCAGCGATGCCATATCCACCCGTTCTTCACATATTTAATTCTCAAGTGTTGACTTAGTTAATCATGCTGCTACAATTGTAGTAGACGTGACCTTAACTAATTTAATCTTAATCAACCGCCATGTCAGATAAACCCAAAGAGTCAGAGGCAGTGACTATAAATTTGCAGCCATTCATCCAGCCAGCAACGATGTTGTTGTCAGCCATAATCATCGCCGGAAGCATTTTGATTTCCGGAGGTAGAGTTCTAGGTACAGCCACCACCACGGCTACTACGCCTACGACTACGGCAACCACTCCGGCTGCTACAGGCACCACCACTGTAAGCCTGGATACTATCAAGAGTTTGTACAGCGGTGATTATATTAAATTCGGTGACGCTAACCGTAAATTGTTATTTGTAGAAGTAGCAGATCCTAGCTGTCCTTACTGTCATATCGCTGGTGGTGTAGATCCTGATGTAAATAAATCTGCAGGTGCTCAGTTCACTTTGACTGCTGATGGTGGTAGCTATGTGGCTCCTGTGACAGAAATGCGTAAGTTGGTTGATTCTGGACAAGCATCTTATCTATACATTTTCTACCCAGGACACGGTAACGGCGAAATGGGAATGCGAGCTTTGTACTGCGCCTTTGAAGCTGGCAAGTTCTGGGAAGTACATGACTTGATCATGAGCTATGGTGGTTACAAGATTCAGAATGGATACGATGCTAGCCAGGCTACAGTTCCTGCGGCGCAAGTCGTAGGTAATGACAAGAGCAAGTCTGCATTGATGGCCGACTTCCTGAAGTCTGCTGAAGACCCAACTACTATGAAGAATTGTCTAGATAGCGGTAAATACGATTCTCGGTTAACCAGCGAGCCAGCTGAAGCTACAGCTTTGGGCGTAAATGGTACACCAGGGTTCTTCGTAAATGCTACGACTTTTGCCGGAGCATATAGCTGGACAGACATGCAGTCTGCTGTAACTGCAGCTTTGCAATAAGGGAATTGGAGATTAAAGTAGAGTGTAATTGCCCGGCTAACTAAGCCGGGCAATTGATTCTAAGAATGGAGATAACTCAGGTCAACGTGGCGGATGTCATATGGATTGCTACTCTCCTCTAAAACATCACGTACCATCTCCCAGACGCCATCTGCGACTGGATATGTACCTGGTACAGCTAGCTCGCCAATAACTAATTGATTTGGCAAGTTGGCGCTACAGATAATCGTGCCTGATGCACACAGCGCGCTGTCAGGGGCAATGGCTACCAGCACATCATCGACGTTGTCGATAGTGACCTTTCGCCCAGGCTCCAGCTCGGAGTACTTTATCAAAATCATACAAACCTCCATTTAGTATAGGGCACAAAGGATTTTAGCACGAAGTAGAAGGGCTATATCATAGCTAAATAGAAAGGCCGCATCGGTGATGCGGCCTGACAGAGAGGGTTAGTCGAGTTTTAGATATCGGAATGACGGCACTTCGCATTGCTCTGCCACCAGCTTCAAATCACGTAACATGATTGCGCCATCTGGGCTGATCTCATAACCGCTTGGTGCGTGTGTATAAGTCCGCCAGAAAGTGCGGGGCTTGAGATTTACGCTGACCACAGTTCCAGATGCGCAGAAAATGCCTGAAGGCGTTGCCCCAACCACGATTTCGTGAATACCGTCAACCACGACTATTTCTTCGAGGCCAATAGCCTCGTAGTCGATGTTCATGTGAACCTCCTGTTTATTGGTCCAATTATATCATAGAAGTGTCCTATAACTATAATAATTGCTGCTCGGTGCGAAACTCCTTATACTAAAGCATTGCTGTTAGATTCTAATTAATACCTAATTAC
>CAYXSB010000018.1:0-12944 GCA_964466865.1 uncultured Candidatus Saccharibacteria bacterium | reverse complement strand
TAGGCGTGAGGCTGGTCCAGCCTGGTGATGTATTTTGATAATTATTGCTGATAGTACAGCCGCTGCAGGTCCCACGAGAGAATGTGTTGTTGAAGTTCAGGTTATAACGAATGACATTATTAGAGACTGAGCCGCTGAATTCAAATGCAGACGTGCCTATCGGTCCCACCACAATATTATTCAGAATTGTAACGTTTTGGGCGTGTGTACTCCCAAATTCGATGGCATTCTGAGAATGGTTTGAGTATATGGAGTTATTGTAAATTTGCGTGTGGCCTGCGTACAAAGCTACTGCCCAAAATCCTGAGCCTTGAATGATATTTCGTTTAATGATGTGATACTGCGGGTCAGTGTTTGCTATCTGGTAACCTGGTCCATACAAGTGCAGAGCTGCTCCCATGCCACCGTCGGTAATGAAATAGTTGTTAGCGTACAGGGCTTCGTGACCACTAGATAGTACTCCCCAAGTGTAGATATCGTGATCGTTGAAATCAGTACCGATGTTTTTGAATGTAGAATTTGTCACTAGCCATTGATATCCGCCTTTGAGGTGGACGTGTCCATTACCATCAAAGTTACAGCTGTCTATGACTACGTAGCCAGTGCCAGATGAATTGTTACCGATAGTAATACCATTGCCAGCTTCCCACATGTCGGACCGGCTCTGAGGGTTCCCGGAAGTAGAATAGACATATAAAGCTAAGTCACTAGGGTAATTCTGAAAAAAGTCGCCATCCACGCCTGTGGCTTGTAGGTCGGCAAGTGTAGTTTTCGCCGGCTTGGAAGCGGCGACACCTTCGCTCGAAGCACACTGGATAGTTGTCGGGTTACATCCAGTTTTAAACTCAACTGTAAATGCAGTGGGGTTGGTGCCATTTACAGTTTTCCACACATTTCCAGATACGTTTTGCCATTGCCGTTGACTGGTAGGAATGTAGCGTTGGCCTTTGAAGTTGAGATTCTTGATAGTCACGTTATTTGCGGTTTGCGCTAGCGGGAGAGTGACAGTGTAAATGTTGTTATTCTGCAGAGTCACAGATTCTGCATTGTAGGCTTGAATCGTTACCATTTGGGCATAGTTGCCTAGGGCAGGGATGGTGCCGCTGTTTTCTGTGTAAGTACCAGCACGAATATTCAAAGTTTTGCCAGCAGCCAAGTGACTAACGCCGTTAGCGATAGTTTTGTAGGCGTTGCCGTCTGCGCCACCGCAGTTACGAGCTGCTATCGAGTAGTTTCCTGTTGTGCAGTCAGCCGCGAGATTGCCATCAGTAAATATGACGTTAGTCGCTGCGGATACTGGGTTGATGCTGGCGAGTGAGAATAGAAGTGCACTAGCAATTATAAGTGCAAAGACCTGCTGAGTAATAATTGTTACGCGTTTCATAGTGACCTACAAATTTAAAGCCAACTATTATAGCGTATTGGAGATATATTTTACTTAACTAACTGCTCCTGGCGAAGTTCGCGCACAGTTTCTACTACGCGTTTGTGCCGGCGATGAATGATACGATACAAAGCTGTGATAATGCTGACGGCGGCTTCAAACTCTGGCTCTATCGCGTGGTCGATATCGCCATTATGAATGTAAGTTGCACCGATGCGAGCCACGATATGAATATCTGGGTTAAGTTGTTTGGCTAAGGCTACGGCCGAATCGATATTTTCCTGATCGGGTAGGGCCACGACAATAGCTTTCGCAGTCCCCACTCCAGCCTCGGTGAGAATCTCAGTTCGTGAGGCGTCGCCAAACACGACGTCAATTCCTTGTTTCTGAGCTTCCTCTGCTAGGTTCAAGTCCAATTCAATCAACACAAACGGAATATCAGAAGTGCGTAAAGCCTTGGCTACATAACTGCCGACCCGACCGTAGCCACAGAGGATGATATGGTCCTGCAATAAGTCACCTTGGTAGACTTCATCGTCTGCGCTATTCAAGAATAATTTCCGGTACAAATTCGGGCTGTAGTTTTTGAAATTCTTAGCTAGCAGTTTATAAAACCAGCCGACATTGGCATATAGAAATGGCGTTGCGGCCATGCTGATAATAGTAGCAGCGATAATTAAAGAATACAGTCCGCGATCGATCCAACCAGAGCTTAATCCCAACTGGGCGCCGAGGAAGGCAAATTCTCCAATCTGAGATATCCCGAAACCTACCAACAGAGCATTTTTAATATGCACTTTGAATAATACGTTGATAGTGACTGTAACTGCGACCTTAAGCGTTAACAAGATTAGCAATATTGCTAACAGCAATAATACGTTGTTCAACACGGAAGTTAGGTCAAAGATGGCACCGACAGATACGAAGAATATCATGGTAAACAGGTTTCGCAGTGGCTTAACTTCAGTGAAGATTTCGTGATTAAGAAAGCTCTCTGATAGCGCCAACCCTGCGAGGAATGCGCCAATAGTGAATGGCACATTAAATACTGTCGCGAATACTGCAAACACGGCAATAATTCCCACGACTGACACGATCAACAATTCATCAGAGCCGGTGCGAGCAATCATACGCATAAGCGATGGCAGCAAATACTGGCCGATTCCGTAAGTCACGCCAATGACAATCACAGCCTTAATTAAGGTAAGAATTAAGTCAGGTGCGCTGGTGGAGTTGGGTGCGTAAGTAGTTAGGACTAAGAACAAGATTACGCTCAATACATCTTGAAGTACCAACCAGCCAATCATAATTCTGCCAGCAACGGTGTTTAATTCCTCACGGCTTTCCAGCATCTTGATTACAAACACGGTAGAGCTAGTGGCCGCGAGCACACCTACGAATAATGCGTCATAAGTCTTCATGCCTAATAGTGGCAGCACAATTACTGCGGCAAATATGACGACCAAAGTCTGAATGATGACTCCAGGTAGAGCGATGCGAGCGACCCGCCTCAAATTCTCCATGGAGAATTCTACTCCCACCATGAATAGCAACATCGCGGCTCCCAGCTGGGCAATATTCTGAATAGTTTGGGACTGGAGCCCGTTTGAGACAGCTAGACTTAGGATAATTCCACCGATTAAATAGCCTAAGATTAGAGGCAGCTGCAACTTTACGGCAATGAAAGCTGCGACTACTCCGGTAATGATAATAATGGCAAGTTGTGCGAGGGCGGTAGTGGTGGCGTCCATATCAAAAACTATATCACCTTAGATCAAACAATGTATGATCCAGGCCTACTTTTTTGGCATAATCGCTGATGTCCTGCATGTAAAATTTGATGCGTTTGCCCCAACCAGTACAGCCAGCATCAGTGCCGCAGAAAGTTCTTTCCATCAATGAAGGATCGATCATGTATTTGACACCGTAAGTAGTGACTAAACGATTGGTCACGAGATCAATGGACTCTTCCCAGCTGCCGAACTTAATTCTATCCGTACCACCGCCACCAAATCCCCAGCAGTTATGATATTCGGCTGAGTTCAGGTATTTGCACAAGTCAGTTTCTGCGCGCGCAATTGCCGCTACTGTGGTGCAGTCTTTGGGAGCGCCATATTTATCACAAGCTTCCGTGAATAAATGCCCATACCCAAATAGTGGAGATTTGTCGGCTTTAAAATATTGGTCAAGCACATAAGCCCGCTCGTCAATAAATCCTATTTTGGAATCAATAGAAATTCCCAGGACCTGATCGGCTGTGCCACTAGGCACATAGCTAGCAGGGCTTAACTGTGTAACCTCGGAGCTATAGCCTGCAGTCTGATACAGGAAAGATTGCAGCTTGGAGCCCACTACCAGAAATAAACCTAAGCCTACCGCCAGTAAGCCGATTACGATCGCGAGTTTATTGGTGCGATTAAGTTTGAAATTGATATTTGGTAACTTCCGGATGTTCACAGCTTTGAGTTAGATCTATAAGTAAGATATGATGATCTAGTATGCGCCCACACACGCCCAACTACAATTCATTCCTGAACATTCTAGCTAAAATCGTGGCTGCTGTACTAGCACTATTACTATTCTTAATTCTCACAGAGACAGTTTACGCGCAGGAAAATAGCGGAGTGTTTGCGAAGCATGAGCTGCTATTAGATTTAAAATCCGACCTTTCAGCTGCAGCGACCTATACGGTCGAAATTACCAATAATAACGACGCCCCGGTGGGGAATTTCACAGTGCAGTTGCCTTTTAGTCAGATTAGCGATGTGCACCTGCAGATTGGCGGAAATCCAGAAGCTGTAAACGTACAGCCGGTAAAGGGCGGTAATACTTTGACTGCAACTTTTCCGGGGGAAGCAATATTGACGCATAGTACAGGCACGCTAGTGTTCACCTTTACTGCCAGCGGAATTGTGCAATCCCAATGGGGTTTATCACAGTTGTACATTGGCAAGCTGACGGCAGATCACATAGTTACTGACTTTGGGCTCACCGTAGATTATCCCAGCACATTTCCGAAGCTAAGCTACACTTCCTCTGTTAACGTCTCCAGCAAAGCTGGTGAGGTCAGGCTCGTGGGTTTGGGTGGCCAACTCATCCAATGGGGAGAAAAGGTACAGGCGGTAGTCTCAGAGAATTTGCCCCTGGATTTCAGTAACGGTCAGACTAGCGTATTGTTTAACCTTATTCAAAGCGGTTTATACCAAACAGTAAAGTATCAGTCGCTGCAGTCCCTTGATACGGCGGCCAAAGATAAAGTCGGGAACTTGTGGGGGATTACGGGTGAGCAAAATGCGCTTCAACCCTTAGCATACTCGCTGCTGTGGCAAAACACCGCCGCTGGGTTTGTTGATCCGCAGACCTTCCCGGCGATCGACTACCATGGTGATCAGCTGTCCTTGCCCACTGAGTTGACTGCCGTGACTTTTGGTAAAACCAACAAAGAAATGCTGCAGGCTATCTACAATTATATGTTGCATGCATTCTCGGCCACATCCATGACATCAGCCGTTAAGTTCGATCCAGCAGACACGTTATCCCTAGTACAGCAAGGTAGCCACGCATTGAATGATTTTCAATTTGCTGACATCACGGCAGCCTATTGCCAAAAGCTGAACCTCAAATGCGTAGTCGCCTATGGCTACTTAGTTGGTCCAGGCTACACCCAAGTAGATACCTCACGCCCACATGTATGGGTGGAAGCTATAAGCGATGACAGCAAGCTGTTAATTCTCGATCCATATTTACAGGTGATTACTGGTGGATTCAATTTCTTTGATGTGAGTAGTATCGGGCGCTTACAAGTAGGTATTTGGAGCCCTGAGCTCACGCAGGATTCGATTCTAGGGTTGGCAACTGGTGCAGCAAGGATGCGGCCAACGTTGTTCGTATCGTCGCCAACAGCTGCGGCGGTGACAAATACATATGACACGAAAGTGTTCTTTCCGGCACAAGTGCGCGGGGGAGAATTCTACTTTGGATATTTATTGTTTCAAAATGATAGCAGTGACTTTGTGCCGATAAAATCGGTGTCATTCGATGGACAGGATCTTACTACCCAATTGTTGCAAGTTACGCCACAGTTGAAGCGAGTGATGATGCCGTTTACCTCCAACCGCCTGGATATTACATGGCAGCGCGACCCCAATTTCTTGGTGGATGAAACCAAGCAGCTGCATATAGAGTTAACTCCTGACTCTGATGTGTTGCCAGTGTGGCAAGCAAATACGATTACGGTATTTGTGCCTAATGCCGGAGCCTTAGTGGCAGGCATTGTGTTATCGGTGGTGGCTGCGCTTGCGGTGCTGCTGCTGGGAGTTCACATGTGGATGCAACAAATGAAGATTAATTGGAGATTACGTGAGCGGTATCTGCGACGGGTTAGTAAGAAATCGCACCCGATACCAATGGACTCAATTCTAGAACCATTGCCAATGCCACAGCCAAAGACTGTGCATCGCATACATGAGCGTGATTAGTGGGAGAATTATAGAGGCAGTCCGAGATCTGGTTTGATAGGTTCTTCCGCAATTCCTTTTTCATCTTCCATTTTGATCTGGTCAATTACTCGCATCAGTTGATTTGTACGGGTAGTGTTCACCTTGTGGAATTGCTCTGACACTGAGTCCAATTTCTGTCCAATCTTCATGAACTCTTCGTTGTACATTTGAAACTGCTTCTCGAAATTCTTAATATCGGTGATAATTTTGTGAGTATTCTCCTGATATTTGAAATTCTGATATGCCTGTCTCACCATACGTAAAATAGCGGTGAAGCTGAATGGTCCTGCCATGATTACCTTATTCTTCATACCTTCTAGCCACAAGTCGTTAAGCTTGTCGTAAATGAATGAGAAGATCATCTCATTGGGAATGAACAGGATGACGAAGTCTACGGTTTTATCTTCAGGATTGATGTAATTTCTGGTGGTGACTTGCTTGATCTTATTTTTGATGTCGGTGGAGAATAGTTTCAATAGCTCTGTCTTGGCTCCCTTATCTTCAGTTTCCACATACTTTTTGAGGTTGTTGTAGGGGAACTTGGCGTCTACATTAATGCGGGTACCGTCTGGCATGAATACTGTGAAGTCCGGGCGGGTTTCTGAGCCGGCCTGTTCCTTATTGAAATCGTAGTCGGTGCCACGTACGAATCCCGCCATCCGCAATAAGTCCTCGGCAATTTGCTCACCAAATTGACCACGCAATTGGTTGTTGGACAGTACGTTCTTTAAGCCTTCAGTGGTAACTGATAATTGCTCGGTCAGCTTCTTCTGGGTTTCCATTTCCTGTTTCAGAGCACTGAATGTGCCGATTCTATCTTTCTCAGCTTTTTCTAGTTTATCGCCACTTTTGGTGAGCTCCTCTAGCACTTGCTGCACAAGTTTCTCGATAGCTTCTTTCTTGTTGGACAAATCAGTGCTGATTTCTTTTTTCTCGGCATCAAGTTTCTGATTGGCCATCAGCACTAGTTGCTCGTTGGCATTTTTCAGCACCTGCGGGAAGATTTCGTTTAGCTTGCGTTCAATGTCCTGAGACACGTCTACCGGTTCCACATTTTTTTGTTTGAGGATAAGGATGACAACTCCGACCAGTAAAACTGCCAATAATATAATTATGAGTATTTCCATAGTGGTGTGTTAGATTCACCATTAGTCTAGCACAAAAATGCTGACTGGCTTTCACAAAAACGCCTCATCTGATATGCTATGTCACTGCAGTTTTGAATCATGTTTAAGCCCTCTCAACGCATAATTCTGATTGGTTTAGTAGTAGCTAGCATCGTGGTTACAGCGATCTTATTTGGTGTTCCTGAATACAACACTAGCGTCGCTTCCACTCAATTAGCTGCCACCACTATCGATGATAGCCAGCTTGCTTACTACCATGATATTTCCTACTTACCTACTGCCACTGAGCCCAAATCCGTGTACACGGTTCTGTTCTTTTGTGCGACTTGGGATTCTTATAGCTTACGTATGAGCGACATGCTGCGTCAGCAGCTCCGAGTGATGCCAGGTTTACAGGTAGTGGAGTTAGAAATTAGTGACTTCCGGGCAGAGGCATTGAAGTGGGACGTCACCCAACCGCCAGCCGCGATATTATTGGATCAAAAAGGGGTAGAATTGGGGAGAATGACATCTGCGAGTGGTAGCGACCTGCAAAAATTACTTTCGCAAATTCCGCAAACCTGATTTACAAGCTCTTGGGCTTGCGTCCACGTCGTACTGGCGCTGGCTTTAGCTGATTACTCTCCATAGATTTGATCAACTCTAGCAATGATTGATCTGGGACTTCGGTGAAGATAAAGCTGCTCACGTTTAATGACATCACATCTTGGACTAACTCCCGCTTTGGCGGAATTTTTAATACTGTGGCAAATCGCTTAGCAGCATTCTGGTCCAGCATAAACCGAATCGCGCTGAGCACGGGCATATAATCACGTTCGCTCAATTCCCAGCGGCCAGTGATTGCTTGTCCGAGTTTGGCAAAATTAATCATGACGCCATCCAGTTCGTGGTTGCTTACTTCCAGTAATTCATATACGAAGGACGGCAGCGCGATCTCCGCAAATAACTGAACTACTGAGCTACGACGAATATTCTGGCTAGATAATATTTTCTTTACGTCGCTTAGTTCAGCTTCATTACGCAGTTTAGGTAAGATTAGCTTCACATTCTTGGCATTGTAAGTCGAGCGAGCGCGTTTGACCGCCAGGATTTCTGCAATCATCGCCTCGGGCGCAGATAAAAACCGTTCGCTGCCATCTAACCCGCGTGTTTCTACTCCTAAGGCTGTACGCTCAACGTTGCCTATGTCGGAAAAGCTGTAGTACAAAGGCCGTGGTTCTACCACTTTTGCTGCCGTGGATATTTCCAGCGCGTATGATTCGATCAACCGGGATAGTTCAGGCTTCTGTTTGGCGATAGTCTCAGCTAGTACTTTATGGCGCAGCACCATCATAGTGCCGTCGAGATATACGCCGTCGAATGTTGAGGCACTGGCAAGCTTTTCGCTGCTCATGTCCGAGATATCGAGGTAAATATTTGTCAGCAAATCTAGATCACCGCGCAAATCTTTCGCTTCCGCGTCGATGTGTTCTAGGACTTTCTGGTCAATGACTAGCGGGACGTCCTCGGTAGCAATCGGTTCCGCATCAATTGCCAATTCCGGCATCAATGTTTCACTAACTAGTTGGTTGTTCACCATATCTTCTACTTCGGCGGCTAGGGATTTGATATCCGGTCGTTCCACTTGCTTCATGGCAAATTTGCCTTCCGGAGGTAATATCGGTGCGGTGGGAACTATTTCTATTTGGTCATCGGCATGGATGGCCTTATCTAACTGCGACTGCACATCAACTTCAGGTTTTAGATTTGATTTAAGCTCCTGTAAGCCGGTGATGATCAGCTGTCCAGTCTCATACGCCCAGCGCAACTCTACGGGATACCCGTAACGCTGTCCCAGGCCATGTACAATTTGGGCCAACTCAATGATGGAATGGTCGGGCAACTTTTGCCGACGTCGCCATTCTGGAGAAATCGCTACCTTCATGTTCGGATCTTCTTCAGGTTTGGCGCGTCCCTTTCTCAAGAACATATATTCTTGAGACATGATATTTTTCTCGCGAATACGCATGTCACCGCTATCTACTCGGTAAACGTCTGGCATCAGCTCAGGTGAAGTTATCCCTGCTTCCAGGCCGAGGATTGCTTCGATAGTGATGGCTGGATCGCTAGTGATAGGATCGTGGGTAAATGCTTTGCCGGAGATCTCCGCTTGCACAACTTTCTCAATCACCACGGCCATAGACAGCGCGCCTTGGTAGTTTAGGTCTTTACGCTGCAATAATGCTTCTGGAGAAAATAAACACGCCCAACACTGCTTGATGGCATACAGTAGTGCTGGTTCGCCTTTGACGCTCAGCCGCGGGCAATCACTGGTAGGGAGTAAACTGCGTGGTAACACCCATGAAGGCTCAACTGTGACATATTTATCACTAAAGCCAGAGAGGCTTTTGTAAGCTTGAATCAGAGGATTGAGGATGAGTGATGGAAAACTAGCTTGCTCGATTAAGCTAGTGATTGCGTCTGCAGCTTTCTTAGCAGATTGAGCATTGTCGGCTTGCACTGTGGCGACTGCTGCGGAAATTTTCTCTGAGATGTCAGCGGCAGTGATGAAATCATCAAACGCTTCAGTAGTCAGGACAATACTGCTAGCTGCGACTACACCGCTGGTAGCTAATGCAGCAGCGGCAGCAGCTTCTTTACCGACTTTATCCAAGTCGGTATCGACGATATTGGCAGTGTTTAGGATGTAATTCTTAGTTTTTCCGAACATGGGCAATGTCCTTAAGGCTCAAATATCTAACAATTTCTAATGCTGCGGCAATAATTAAACTGGATTCAGTATAAACGATTGCCGCAGCTGCAACTATACCTTGATCAGATCCAAAGTTTCTTTGGGAATGTTCCACTTATCAGCGACTGCTTCTGGAGTAGCTGGGGTGGCCAATGGTACTTCATGATTACCTGGCTGTTGGGGTTTGCGGCGACGACGATTATTGCGGCCGCGGAAACCTACAGGTTTATTGCCACTAAGTGGCTGTTCTGTCTGCACTCGGTTAGGACGAGGTGCTTGATTAGGATTAATCAAACTAATCATCGGTAGGATCACTGGAGTGCGTCCGGTTTCCTTTTCTACGAGTTGTCCGATCTTTTCCTCGACCTCGCTGCGTAAGTCTGCCAGCTCTAAGGTCTTTTTGATCTTCTTGCTGATTGACTGAGCGGCGATATTGCCGATTTCGGTAAGCAAATCCATGCTGGTGCGTACAAACACAAATCCTTTAGTGTAGATGTGCGGTTCAGACATAAGTGTCCGGCTATTCATGTTTACTGTGACATCAATGACGACGACACCATGATTACCTAACTGTTGACGTTCTGCCAACACTGAAGCACCGACATCACCCACGCCAGCACCGGAGACTAGCAACGGCACAGCTTTGATTTGGCCGGTGGGCACAAATGGATGGGTAGAGTCACCTTCAATAATCATTCCGCGCTTAGGGATAATGATATTACCTTCTTTAATTCCAACTTGAACGGCAGTGCGTGCATGTTCGCGTAGGAAGTATTGGTAACCGTGAACTGGCATGAAGTGTTTGGGTTTAATCAAGTTCATCATGATCTTTTGGTCCTCCTGGAAACCGTGTCCGGAAGTGAAGAAGTCCATTTCTGCTGACTGGTGCACAATAGCGCCACGGGCAGTAATATTCTCGATCAGGTTCTGTACAGCGGTATTATTTCCGGGAATCGTGCCAGATGACAGGATTACGGTGTCGCCTTTTTTCAAAGCTACGGTTTTGTAGTCGATGGAAGCCATCTTGGCTAATGCGGCGTTGGATTCTCCTTGTGAGCCGGTAGTCAAAATTAAGATTCTATCGTCGTTGTAACGATTGATGCGCTGAATTGGCACAATGATGCCTTGCTTAGGCTTGATGTAGCCAATTTCCTCAGCAATGCGTAAAGTCTGATTCATGCTGTAACCAGCGATGGCAACTTTACGATTTTGCGCCTCAGCAATCTTGATTAATTGGTACAAACGTCCGACTAAGCCGGAGAATGTAGCCACAATCACGCGGCCTTTGGCGCGTTCCATGATGCTTTCTAAGCTGCTGGCCACATCGCTTTCTGAAATAGGATGACCTTTTTTCAGAGAGTTAGTAGAGTCTGCGAGCAATATGTCTACACCAATCGTACCGATTTCGGCAATTCTGGCATAGTCTGCAACAGGCTCATTTACTGGAGAGTTATCAAACTTAAAGTCACCGGTATGCACGGCGTTTCCAGCAGGAGTTTGAATAAATACACCCACGCATTGCGGGATGCTGTGATTTACTCTAAAGAATGAGATGTCGAATTCTCCCGATTTCAACACAGTCTCTGGGGTGATTACGTGCAGTCTGGATTTTTCCAGCATGTCGTGATCTTTTAGATGAGCTTTAATTAGCTCAATGGTAAATTCTGTACCGTAGACGTCAGGGTAATCCAAACGTGGTAACAGATAGGGCAGTCCACCAATGTGATCCAAGTGACCGTGAGTAATCACGATACCTTCGATGCGCTCCTTATTTTTCACAAGGTAGTCGACATTAGGGACGATATAATCGACGCCGTACATGTTGGCATCCGGGAAACCCAGACCCATGTCTACGACGACAATTTTTTCTTTGTACTCAAAAACAGTACAGTTAATTCCGATTTCTTCTACACCGCCAAGGGGAATAATGCGTAAGCGGTTCTGGCCGTTATGACCATGATGGTTTGCGGCTGGCAAATTGTCAGTCCGCGAAATATTTAATTCACTCATAGGAATATAATAAACTTAACTTATCCTTTCCACAACTCAACCTCAGGAGATTAGCTGGAGGGGTTTTCGCACTAAAAAACTTTAAACTCAGCTATAATTGGCAGCTATGAATAGGTTAAAACGATTATATCACAATGAACACTTTTGGCATTACATTGCCTATTTCTTGAGTCTGTTTGGCTTAGCTGTAGCCTGTTTCTTATGGTACAAATATCAGCAGCCAACTCCAATCGGATGCAGTCTGCAAGGCTGCGAAACTGTGCGAGAGAGCGCCTATGCCAGCATCGGTGGGATTCAAGTGCCCGTATTTGGCGTGATCTACTACTTCCTAATTGCTATTTACATCACCAGCTTATTCCTCAAGCGCCCACGCTGGAAATATGAAGCTTACGTGTTCATTCTGTTCAATTTAGCGGGAGCTTTATTTTCTTTATATCTGACTTATGTGGAAGTGTTTGTGATCCAAGCCATCTGCGAATATTGTGTGATGTCAGCTGTCGCTGCCATCTCCATATTCATTGTCAGTGGCAACTTCCTTAGCGATTCTAAATCTCAGGACTTAACCCTTGTCGAATCCTGAGGTCATCCTACAGCCAGGCAGGGAAAAACCTTTGCTGGCATTTCACCACTGGATATTCCCCAAAAGTATTCGTACATTGCCGGCGTTTGAGGACGGAGATATTTTGCCGGTGTATTCTGCAGAGCATTTACTTCTAGGTCACGCCTACTTCAATCGCAGGTCATTTATTATTGGCCGCATACTATCATTCGGCGATAAAGATCCAATGCAAACTTTGAGTGACAGTATTGCTTCCGCAGTGAGATTACGTAAAGAAATGTTTGATGAAGACCACACCAATACTTACCGTGTAATTAACGGTGAAGGCGATGCGATTCCGGGATTAATTGTTGATCGCTACGCCGAAGCACTGGTCATTCAAGTCAGCACTTTAGGTATGGAAAAATTGAAGCCATTCGTAATTGAGAAGTTGGTGGCTGAATTCAAACCAAAGTTCATTTATGAGAAATCCAATATCCCTGCCCGCAAAGAAGAAGGACTAGAATTTAGCCAGGGTGTCGTTTACGGCGAAATGGCCGAGCCTGTAACTATCGTCAAAGAAAATGACGTGCTGTTCGGCGTAGATATCGTAAAGTCACATAAAACTGGACTGTACTTGGACCAGCGAGAAGAT